>CAZGKS010000218.1:0-3846 GCA_964526275.1 uncultured Methylobacterium sp.
AGGCAGGGGCTTCGGGCGTGCATTTTGAAGACCAATTGGCCTCTGAAAAGAAATGCGGCCATCTGGGCGGCAAGGTGCTGGTACCCACCAAAACCTTCCTGCGCACGCTCAATGCGGCGCGTATGGCGGCCGATGTCTGCGGCGTCGATACCGTGCTGCTCGCCCGCACCGATGCCCATGCCGCCAACCTCATCACCTCGGATGTCGATGATTACGATCACCCCTGGATCGACCGCGACAGCCGCACCGATGAAGGCTTCTTCCGCTTGAAGCAGGGCAACAAGCACTCGGTTGAGCACGCCATCGCGCGCGGCCTTGCCTATGGCGCCTATGCCGATCTGGTCTGGTGGGAAACCTCCGAGCCCGATCTGGGCGAAGCGCGTGAATTCGCCACCGAATTCAAGAAGAAATATCCCGATAAATACCTCGCCTATAACTGCTCACCTTCCTTCAACTGGGAAAAGAAGATGAGCAACGCAGAAGCGGCGAAATATCAGGAAGCTATCGCCGAAATGGGCTATCGCTACCAATTCGTCACGCTGGCGGGCTTCCACTCGCTCAACCTGTCGATGTTCGAGCTGGCCAAGGGCTATTCGCAACGCGGCATGGGCGCCTATTCGGAAATGCAGCAGCGCGAATTTGCCGCCCAGGAGAAAGGCTTCACCGCCGTTCGCCATCAGCGCGAAGTGGGTACCGGCTATTTCGATGCCGTCGCCATGGCCATCAGCCAGGGCAAATCCTCCACCACCGCCATGGCCGGTTCCACGGAAACCGACCAGTTCCACGGCAAGGCCGCAGAATAAGACCAAAGGTCATTGGTATAAAAGACCGCGCAATAAACACGGGGGGGCGAAGGCCCCCCTCCCTTCCGGGCGGCCAAACTGCCCGGAATATTCTTGTTTTTGACGATGCCAAAAAATACATTATTTCATAAATAGATAGCAGAAATTCCCTGCCAAGCCTCACCCTCGGGAAAACACCGTCTCATTACCGGGCGCCGGGTGGCGCGGCACAAGAAACGACAAGCTGAGCGAAATGCTGGCAATGCCCGCCCCGAGCAAAAACACGAATTGCGGATTTTTGAGCCAAACCAGCCCAAACGTCACCGGAATAAACACCGCCGCGATATGGTTGATCGTAAACGCGCACGCGGCTGTGGGCGCCATATCCGCCGGATCGCCGATTTTTTGCAAATAGGTCCGCTGGGCAATGCTCCAGGTGACAAACAAGCCATCGAGAATAAACAACCCGGCGGCAATCATACCGCTATTCGTAAACGCATAGCCCAGAAAAATCACGATCAGCGATACATTCTCCAGCGTAATCGTCCGCCGTTCGCCCCATAATCCGATCAATAACCCCATACGCGGCGCAATAAACGTATTGAGCCCGGAAACAACCAGCATAAGCATAGCGATTTCCGGCACGCTGAATTTGAATTTTTCCACCAGCAGAAACCCGGCAAAGGCCACAAAAATCTGCCGCCGCGCCCCGCTCATCAAGGTGAGCGCATAATAAAGCCCATAGCGCTTGCGCAAGATAATCCCGCGATTTTGCGCAACGGGCCCCTCGAACCGCGCAAAAAACAGTGCAGAAAACCCGGCAATAACAATCACTGCCCCGCCCAGCAACCAGAACAAGCTGGCATAATCGCGCCAACCCGACCACCACAGCACCGCAATGCCGCCATAGGCCACAAATTGCGCGCTCGCCATCGCCCCGCTCACCTTGCCCATCAGGCGCGGCGCAGCGGCTTTATCAAACAGCTGCAACGCCAGCGATTGATTGACCGTCTCGAAATAATGAAACCCCACCGACATGATAAACGTGGTCATCAGCAACCCGGACAGCGACGGAAACTGCCCGGTAAGGCCAACCCCAAGCCCCATAACCGCCAAAGCCAGAAAAGCCAGCACCTGCTCCCGCAGCAGCATCAGCACAAAAATCGCTGAAAACGCCAAAAATCCGGGAATTTCCCGCACCGTTTGCGCCAACCCGATCTCCGCCCCGGTAAAAGCGGCGGCCTCCTTGGCAAAATTATTGAACAGCGCGTTCCAGCCTGCAAAGCCCAGAAAATTGGCAAAGGCCATCACCATTAAAAACGCCAGCGGCTCGCGGCGCAAGCGCCCGATTTTAGCAAACATTCCGGGAGCGGGGGTAAGCGCCATGATAAAACCTCGTCTTCGCGCGCTTGCCGCGTTACTGTAAAAAGTCAGAAAATCCGTGCCACCGCGCGCAAAATCTGCACCATAATGGCATAAGAAATCGCAATCGTAATCACCAGCGCAACGACCGCCAGCGCGTAGCCAGCCAGCACAAACCCGCCATCGCGCGTAGCAAACCCCAAACCAATGAAAATAACCGCCAAACCGGGCGCGATACCGCCAAAAAACGGGATCGGCGCCATGAGCGCCACCGACAGCAAAATCAGCACGAAACCGGCAAATTGCCCCCCGAACCGCCCGATCAACCATCCGAATCGCGGTTGCAAAATACGCTCGATCCGCAACAAGGAAGGGCGCGCGCGCGCAAAACTGGCCTGCAGCGCCGCGTGACTAAGCCGACGTTCCGCCAGCCAGCGTGGCAACAAAATCTGCGGCCAGCCCAGCACCATTTGCACCGCCACAATCCCGATCAGAACCCCGCATAAAATCGGCAAACCCGGCACCGGCAGCAGATTGGGCAAGCCAAACAGCACCAGCACGATACCAAAGGAGCTTTTGCCCAAAGCATGCACCAACTCCCCGATACTGGGCTCTGCGGCACTGCCGGCCAGCGCTTCAGCCAAGGTTTCGCTAATTCCGATACGGTCTGGTTGGGGAACAGGCTTCCAAGTATCCATTAGCGCAAACAGCCCCCAAATCAGGCAGCAAGAGCAGCCCTTTTACCACAAATAGGGAGCAACGCACAAAAAGGGAAGCAAAATCAGCCCATAATGGCAAACCAAACCGTAAAAAATCCTGCAAAAAAATTGGTTAAAAATAAGTAACGATTCAACCTGCAGTTTGTTGGTCGCTTACGTAAAATGACGTTTTATACGCATGCGTATTCGTAGCGTATCGGAGCATCCATGGTCTCGCCAGCGTTCGAGGATATCCTCAAGCTCAGCCCAAGGATCTGGCTTGCGGATTTTTTCCGCAAGAAAACGTGGCGCGCAAAACCTGAACGCATAAAAACCGCCCCCACAGCCCTGCACCGCCCCCGTTCGGGCTGGGCGAGCGCACGGCACCTTGTGGTTACAACTTTGTGGTTATTGGGGTTTTTAGGCGATTTTACAGCGTTTTCATCGCAAAATCCACGCCCCTTCGCCGCCTTTGCGAGCAATGGGGCCGCTGCCAAGCCGGGCGTCCCTGCGAGGCATCCGCCCACCGCCCAACCGATTATCGCCATCCCCGGCCGGCATCTCCCGGCCATGACTATCGAAGATCCGGACGAAACCCCGGACCCCGATGACTCCATACGCGACACACCGCCAACATTGGGCGAGCGCATCGCCGATTTTATCACCCCAAGCGCCCTGGAGAACCTGAAAGAACAGGCAACAACCTTCTGGCCTTCCCAACAAAAGGCCCAATATGAAGCTTGGTTTATTGAAGATTTACAGCCAAAATTCTTCACCCCCGGCAAAGATCCCTTTGACGTGCAACGCCAACAGGCCACGCGCAGCCGCATCAAAGCCGCTTACCGGGATGATGAATTCTGGTTCGGTCGCCAGCCAGATCGCTTGGTGTTTTTCAATACGTTTGAAATCCGCCGTGGGGAAGTTTACTCAACCTCCGGCTTCAAACGCGTCGCCAATAACGATCTCGACCGCGCCGGATGGCGCTTTTTTGGCGCGCTTGGCAC
>CAZGKS010000219.1:0-3793 GCA_964526275.1 uncultured Methylobacterium sp.
CAGGCGCAGCCGGTGCAGCTGGCGCATAGCCCGCCTCGCGCCGGGCGCCAAACGAGGGCTGTGCAGGCGCCCCCGCCCCACCCCCGAACAAACCAGAAAGAAACCCGCCGCCTTGCGGTGGCGCCGGACGCGTTTTCAACGCTTCAAGTTCCGCCTCCAGCGCCTCGATCCGCCGATGCTGATTTTCCAGCGCCTGCTCCTGGACATAAACACTTTGCGCCAAGGTATAGGGCGCATAAGGCTGGTTGCGCACCAATTCAGCAATATAGCGCTCGGCTTCGGGGTCGCGGTATTGACCTTCCGCGCTGCGCAGGCGCTCGAAAATTCCACTGATTACCTGGCGTTCTTCCGGCGTCATATCAGGCTCCTTTACTCGATTTCCGCGCGCATCACGCGCGTGGCTATAGAATGGACATCGTTTGTGGCAAATAAAAGAGCTTACACCACAATCCGTCGATATAAATGCCACGAGGCATGCCCCAGCAGGGGCAGGGCGATCATCAGCCCGAAGAACAGGGTGCTAAAGCCGATCACCAGCACGATCCCGATGATCATGCCCCAAGCGATCATCACGAGTGGATTGGAAGAGACCACGCGGATGGAGGTGATAAGCGCCGAGATAAAATCCACCCCGCGATCGACAATCATGGGGAAGGAGACAACCGAGAGCGAAAACACCAGCAGCGCGAAGACGGCCCCAAACAGGTGCCCGACCAGCAAAAATCCGTATCCGGCGGGGGTGGTGAACAGCGCATTCCATAAAGCGGGCAGGCTCATGGCATGCATGCCAAAAAACAGCGCATAGACCACCGCGCCCGATTTCAGCCAGATCGCCATGAGAAAGATCAGCAAAAGGCCCAGATACGCGCATTCGCGCTTGGCTTCGGGGGTCAGCGCCCGCGCGACCGCCATCCATGTCACTTTTTGATGTTTCTCCCGCAAGCGGCTGACTTCATAAAGCGCAATGGTGGCAAACGGGCCCACCAGCGCGAACCCCGCAACAATTGGAAAACCAAGAAAACCATAGCCCAACGCATTGACAACATACAGAATAAGCAGTCCGCCCAGCGTATAGAACCCGCCGATTGTCAGGCCAAAAACCGGTTCCGCCTTGAAATCATCCCACCCTTTGCCCAAAGCGGCGAACAGATCCTCAAACCGTGCCGGGCGTAGATCGGGCAGGGCGGCGCGGGTAAGGATCTCGCCATCGGGCCCATATTGACGCTCTTCCATAACCACCTCCCATTATTGTATTTTTGCTTGTTATAGAACAATCCCGTGCAAAAGATGCGTTCCTCCACAAAGAGACAAGCGCAGGATACGTTTCCATCCAAATACATCCTGCCCTAGCCTGCCACCCTTGCCGGGATGTTCTTGGCCTGAATATGCCACGGTATCGCCAAAAGAAAAGGTATCGCCAAAAGAAAAGCCGCCAGAATCGTATCTGGCGGCTTTTTTTAGACTATTCCCAATCCCGGCATGAGCCGCTTGGCGTCAAGCCCCGAAGGGCTCTCAAACCAGGCTGCAGGAAGCCGCGATGACGCCGCAAGAGAGAAGATGCGGTTTGATCCAGCGGAAGGAGAAAGCGCGTTAAACGATCTTCTCATAGGCCGGCACGGTCAAGAAATCCTCGAATTTGGGTGCCAGCGAGAGCGTGCGGAACAGTGCGATCGCCTCCGGGAAACGGCCCTTGGCATAGATATCTGCGCCAATTTCACCCTTCACCCGCTCCATTTCCTCGCCAAGGCACGTATCGAACAGGGCCGCATCCGCCCGCCGCCCGCCCTCGAAATCGAGCCCGTATTTCACCTGTTGCCAGATCTGCGCGCGCGAGATTTCAGCGGTCGCCGCATCTTCCATCATGTTATAGATCGGCACGGCACCGCGCCCGCGCAGCCAGGCTTCCAGATATTGCACGCCCACGCGGATATTTTCGCGAAAACCCTCCTCGGTGCGCGTGCCGACATGCACTTCGAGCAGGTCTTTGGCGGTAATGTTCACATCCGCCCGCGCCTTGTCGAGTTGGTTGGCCTGCGGCATCAGGCGGTTGAACACCTCCATCGCCACCGGCACAAGATCGGGATGCGCAACCCAGGTACCGTCATGCCCATCGCCCGCCTCGCGCTCCTTGTCGGCGCGAACCTTGGCGAAAGCGGCGGTGTTTTTGGCTTCATCGCCCTTGACCGGAATTTGCGCGGCCATCCCGCCCATGGCAAAGGCCCCGCGCTTGTGGCAGGTCTGGATGAGGAGCAGCGAATAGGCGCGCAAGAACGCCTTGCCCATCACCACCTGTGCACGATCGGGCAGGGCGTAATCCTTGTTGGCCGCCAGTTTTTTGATAAACGAGAAGATATAATCCCACCGCCCGCAATTGAGCCCGGCCATATGCTCGCGCAATTCATACAGGATTTCATCCATCTCGAAGGCGGCAGGCAGGGTTTCGATCAGCACGGTGGCTTTGATCGTGCCCATGGGCAGGCCAAGCGCCGTTTGCGCGGCAACAAACACATCGTTCCATAACCGCGCTTCCAGATGGCTTTCAAGCTTGGGCAGATAGAAATAGGGCCCCGTACCGGCCGCGATCTGGGTTTTGGCGTTGTGGAAAAAATAGAGCCCGAAATCAAACAGCGAGCCCGAACACACCTCACCATCAATCAGCAGATGGTTCTCGTTGAGGTGCCACCCGCGTGGGCGCACAATCAGCGTCGCGGGCTTGGCGGAGAGCTTATAGGCCTTGCCGGAGGTCGGATCTGTGAAATCGATTTTGCGGGCCCACAGATCTTTCAGGTTGATCTGCCCTTCGAGATTATTGTCCCAGGTGGGGGAATTGGCATCCTCGAAATCGGTCATGAACACTTTAGCGCCGGAATTGAGCGCATTGATGACCATTTTGCGGTCAACCGGCCCGGTAATCTCCACGCGGCGATCCTGCAAATCGGCGGGGATGGGCGCAACCTTCCAAGCGCCCTCGCGGATAGTGCGCGTTTCTGGCAGAAAATCAGGCAGCTCGCCCGCATCGAAGCGTTTTTGCCGCACGGCTCGCGCCGCCAGAAGTTCCTTGCGCCGTCCATTGAACGCTCGCTGCAAGCTGGCCACGAAGGCCAAGGCCGCCGGGGTTAAAATTTCATCATAACGCGGCGCCATGGCGCCTTTTATCTCAATGCCGCTCATCGATTTCTCCTGTTCCGGCGTCTATCCTGTTCCGGAGCCGGCGGAGATTAGCGCACATACCGCATCATGCAAGCACAAAGCGCAGCTAAAAGCCGTGCTTTATCCAGGCAAGCGCGCTGGCATAAGCAAAACAGGCTCGCGCGCAAAGCGAGCCTGTGTTTTTGCTTTTATTTTTCCCTAAGGGAAGGTTATCTCTAAATTTGTTAAGTAAACGGCGGATTTGCTCAACAGCAATCGAACTGCCGGATACATTAAATACTGCCGGCGATGGTTGTGAAGCGAGACGACAATTTGGTGCCGACCGATTTCATGGCGGCCATGGACGCCACGGCAATCAGCGCAGCGATCAGGCCATATTCGATAGCGGTAGCGCCAGATTGATCGTTGATAAACCGAGAAAAAATGGACATGTTTACGCTCCTGTAAGCTTCTTTAGCGAAGGGACAACATTCGTCATCCCACTGAACATATTCTTCCTACCATAAATGCCTTTTATTTTATTTAATCCGACGGTAGAAAAAGGAAGATTTTCGCATTTTCAGGCTCAGAATGAGGCCATATAGGGGCCTAGAGCGTTTCCAGCGAAGATTGAATCGCCTGAAACGCTCTATCTTTTTGTTTT
>CAZGKS010000220.1:0-2022 GCA_964526275.1 uncultured Methylobacterium sp.
GCTCTATAGCAAATCGAGCGCGATATAAAACCCGGATCTTACTTCAGGAATACCACAATTTTCAGGCGCATGGCCGGGCTGTCGCTTGTCTCTGGCCAGACCTCGATCTCTTCAAGAAATTTCCCGGTCGCGACCAGTTTTCGATCATCGAGCCAAGCGGCAAAGGCCTCATAGGCGGAATCAATATCATCATAGGCGCCTTCATAGGTAAAAACCATGGCGCGGCCTGCAGGCGAGGCTGTAACCTCCATACCCTTTGACGGTTGAACCGGCATGGGCGGCGCGGCGGCCAACGGCAACAACGCCTCGTATTCAAAGCGGGTTTCGGTGCTGTCGGTAAAATGGGTCACCGGCTTGCCAGCAATGGGCAAGCCAAGACGTTTGGCCTCCGCTTCCAGCCGGGCAAACGCCTTGGTGAGAAGCTCAAACCCATCCTCGAAACTACCAGAACCCTTGAGCCGCAAGACCGGCCGCGCGACAATCTGGCGCTCTTCGGGGTCTGCGGAACGAGCCGCCTCTTTTTCTTTAGCCATTTCCTTGGCCAGTTCTTGGGCACGTTCTTGCGCGCGTTCCTGTGCCGTTTCCTTTGCAGGGTCGCGGGCAGGTTCCGGAGCGCTCCCCGTGGCGGGGGCTTGTGCAGGAGGCGGGGCGGGGGTTGGGACCGGCGCGGGGTCTTTATCGGCGGGCGCCTGCGTTTTGGCGGCTTCCAATGCCGGAGAAGGCGCTATGGATGCACCCGGCCCCGGCGCGGAGGGTGCGGCGGGGACCGGCACGGATTGCACGGGCGTCGAGGGTGCGGGTGCGGGCGTCGAGGGCGCGGGCGCAGCTTGCACAGGCGCTGGGGAGGCAGGCGCGGAAGGTTCGGGCACAGCTTGCGCGGGCGTCGAGGGCGGGGTTTGGGCCCAACCGCCTGTCATGCCAGCTCCCAGCATCCCTGTAAGCACAAGAATCCGCAACCGCTTTGGCATAAGGCGTGTAAATGTGGCAGGATCGCGCATGAAACACCTTCTGAACAACAGGATCAAACCCACGGACCTAAAGCATGCCATGTTTGGGTGCAAACATATCCTGCTCTTGATCTATTTGCTAAATAAAGCGTCCTTTGCGATGGAGGATTTCCTCAAAAGCAAAAACGCGATAGGTTGCGGGCCATTTCCGGGCAGGTATACCCTTTCTGGCACGATCTGAAGGCAGCATAAGAGCACCCCACCCGCTTGGCTATCTGTTCGTTGCTTTGCTCGCGACCGGTCGCGGCATTTCCACCACGAACAGATGGGTGCGCGCACCGTCAATTGAAAATTCGCTGTCATTGAGCAAAACAAGCGTATCGGGCGCGATCACCGCCATGGCCTCCAACCGGGCGGTGAGCTTGGCCAGCGTAGAAACCCCCAGCAGGCGCTGTTTGTAAACCGGGCGGATGCCGGTAAGCGCCAAAGAATCGCCCTGGCGCGCTTCGAGGCTCGGGCGCATCTCCGGCGCCAGATACGCATCAGGGATCCGGTTTTCGGCGCGCAAGGCCACCATGAACACTTCGGCCTCTTTGCCCATACGCTCCAGTACCAGCAGGCGTATGGGGGGCAAGGCCACATCATGCCCTGCCACCAAGGGCCCCGGCGACAGCAATGGGCCAGCAAGCGCCGCCCCGGCCCCTCCGGACAAAACAGGCGCAAACGCCCCGGAGCCAGCAAGCAGGGGGCTAACGGCGCTTAGCTCGGCAATCGCGCGCTCGCCAGTGCTGGTTTCTTCTGCCGTAGCGGGGTCTGCAGGGGGTTCAAGCGTATAAAGAAACGTACCGGTATGCCGCCCGGTTTCGGCATCGAGCGTAAGCAAGCGCATATGGCGCCCAGCCTCTCCGGCCAGCATATCCGGCAAGGCCAAGGGACTACGCAGCGTAACAACCAGCGTTTTTTCATCGGCGGACAGCGCAAGCCCGGTAAAACCAGCCCCCGGACGGCGTTGCAACAGCCAGCCGGGCAGGGTTTCCGCCACCAGGCGGGCATCACCGAGCAGGCCGGCCAGGGC
>CAZGKS010000220.1:2032-3789 GCA_964526275.1 uncultured Methylobacterium sp.
CATATTCGGCATCGCGATACAACCCGGCGCTGCCCTGCGGCACAAGGCGTCGCAGCATCGTGCCATCTGGGGCAATTTCAACCAGGGAAGGGCCAAATTCTTCGGCAATCCAGAACCGGCCATCGGCCAGCCGCACCAGCCCTTCGGGGTCAAGGCCATTCACATCGGCGGAAAGCGGGCGACCATCGCTTCCCAGCGCGATCTCCCCGCTTTGCCCCTCAAGCCGAGGCAAGGGCCGCCCGGAAGCAGGCTTGCCCGAACGGGTTTTGAGCGGCACGAAATGGTTGACCCGCGCGCTCTGATCTGGCCCAATATCAAGGCTGTAAAGGGAAGGGGCAAACCCCGGCAGCGGCAGAATGCGCACATCCGCCCCCCCCCCTTCCGCCCGATGCGGGGCGCAAAGTGGCTCGATCTCCAATTGTAAAATGCGTTTGGTGTCGGAGCAGCGCAGGTTGGGCCCCCTATCGGTGAGCATCCATACCCGCCCTTGCGGATCTGCGGGCGAGCGAAACGCCGCAGACCCCATCGACACCGCCAGATTAAGCGCCTTGCCGTTCTGAAACGTCACCACCCCGGGCGGCAGGGAAGGCAGCGGAATTTGGGTGATACGCGGTTCCGGCGGCAGCGCAACAGGTGCCAGAAGCGCCGATAAAGCGCGCGGTTTTACAGACCCCGGCTGGCCCCAAGCTTCCTTGTTCAAGGCTTCCTTGTTCAAGGCTTCCTGGCGCTGTGGCAAGCTACGCCCTTGGGAGCTTTCGCCCGCCCATCCGCCGGTAGAAAAGGCCAGCACCAGCACCCACGCCCCAAATACCGCCGATACCGTCAATTCCCTGTTCGCCATGGCCGCTTATACTCCCGCGCAAGCAAACACGCGCAGGCAAAGGGGTTTTGCCACCCGGAAACGAAAAACGGAACGATCAAGAGTGCGGGAATATGCCATGCCTGCTTTGCGATACGCGCATTCGATGCTAAGAACCTTGATCATGGGTTGTGCCCTCTGGTTCTGTCTAAAACAAGTCCTGATTTGCGGTTGTAAGAAAAATGTCGATGCACGCGCTTATCCCTGCGGTTCCTGAGCCACTTTCTGCCCCAGGAGAGGCAGGAGGAGAGGCAGGCTTGCCCCAAGACATCCCGCCTTTCCACATGCCGGAACCCCTCTCCCGCCCTGAAAGCGGTGCATTATCCTCAAACAGGCCCGCGCTCGCCATCCCGTTTTGCAAAATGCACGGGCTTGGCAATGATTTCGTGGTGCTCGATGCCCGGACCACGCCGCTGGATTTATCGCAAGCCCAACGCCAACGCATCGCAGACCGCCGCTTCGGGGTTGGGTGCGATCAATTGATCGTGCTTGAGCCCAGCCATAAGGCAGATGTCTTCATGCGCATTTTCAACCCAGATGGCGGGGAAGTCGGCGCCTGCGGCAACGCCACGCGCTGCATTGGCGCCTTGATCATGGCCGAACGCGCCCGCACAAGCGTGCAGATTGAAACCTTGCCGGGCGTGCTGGTTGCCCACCAGATCGGCGATGAAATCGAGATTGATATGGGCCTCCCGCGCCTTGGCTGGCAGGACATTCCGCTAAGCCTTGTTGTGCCCGACACCCGCTTTGTTGCCTTTGCCGGGGCGGCGATCGACCCTGCCATCCCGGCAACGTTTTCCGCTGTCAATATGGGCAACCCGCATGCGGTGTTTTTTCTGGAAACACCCGCCCAGCCCGATGCACCCCCCCCCCTTGCCGCGCTCGATCTCCCCCGTAT
>CAZGKS010000221.1:0-1764 GCA_964526275.1 uncultured Methylobacterium sp.
AAACAAAGAGATAGAGAGTTTTCGGCGATTCAACCATCGCTGGAAACGCTCTAGCTCTCCTGCAGCAATAGGGAGGGCATGGGCAGGAAAGGGTGTCCGCTGGTTTTAGCTGCGCCAGAGACAAAAAAGACCCGCCCCTAACATTATGCCGAATGTTCTGCGGGCACGCTTGTGGGTGAGCACAACCGGCTGCGCAAAATGGATGAGCATGAAAAAAGGGATGAAACCGCTTGAAACAGCGAAAAAACTGGTCGGAGTAGCAGGATTCGAACCTGCGACCCCCTCGTCCCGAACGAGGTGCGCTACCAGGCTGCGCTACACTCCGAAACCAGTGCGGGCTGTATAAGCGGCGAAAGCGCAGATGGCAAGGCATAATTGGTTTGCCCTTGGCGCTTCTTGCAGGGCTTCTTGCAAGGCTGCGTGCGGGACGGCTTGGAAGGCTTCTTGGAGGAGGTTTCCAGCCAGGCTTCTGGCGGAGGGGTATCGGCGACAAAAGGCAGACCTTGCGGAAGGTGCGGCTGGGGTGATGTTGAGGATAGATTTTTTCTCGCCCGTTTTCTCGCCCGTTTTTTTGGCAAATTTTCTTGGCAGGCTTTCTTGGCAGGATTTCTTGACTATCTTGCGGGAATATAAGTGTTTTTCAAAAAGAAACAGCGGATAAAATTTCAATTTTTTGGTCTGTCAACATGCCCCCAGGATGATAGGGCGGCAAAGCTGTTGAGGGCGGGAAGTGTGCTATAAGGGAGAACAAACGAATCAGGATTAAACATGGCGCAGCAGACAGGGCTTGCCGCGCGTGCCTATGCAGGGTTGATGCAAGGCGCGGCGGCGGCAGATGGGTATCTTTCCGGGTTGAACCCGGCACAACGGGCCGCAGTGGAGGCGCTGGATGGCCCCGTGCTGGTGCTGGCAGGCGCAGGCACGGGCAAGACGCGGGTGCTGACCAGCCGCATCGCGCATCTGATCGCCACGGGGCGCGCCCGTCCGCATGAAATTCTCGCCATGACCTTCACCAACAAGGCCGCGCGCGAAATGAAAGAGCGGATCGGCCATTTGCTGGGCGGGGCCGGTGAGGGCATGCCGTGGCTTGGCACCTTCCACGCCATTGGCACCAAGCTGATGCGGCGCCACGCCGAGGTGCTGGATTTACGCCCGGATTTTACGATTCTCGATACCGATGACCAAATACGCCTGATCAAACAATTGCTTCAGGCTGAGAACATCGACGAGAAACGCTGGCCCGCCCGCATGCTGGCCTCCATTCTCGATGGCTGGAAAAACCGCGCGCTAACGCCAGACCGCGTGCCTGCAAGCGACGCGCTGGCCTTTGCGGGCCGCGGGATCGAGCTTTACGCGGCGTATCAAGCGCGGTTGAAAACGCTCAATGCCGTCGATTTTGGCGATTTACTGCTCGAAACCATCCGGCTGTTTCGGGATAATCCGGATATTTTGAGCGAATACCATCATAAATTCAAGTATATTCTGGTAGATGAATACCAAGATACCAATACCGCGCAATATTTATGGCTGCGTCTTGTGGCACAAGCGCGGCGCAATATTTGTTGCGTGGGCGATGATGACCAATCGATTTATGGTTGGCGCGGGGCGGAAGTCGATAATATATTGCGGTTTGAAAAGGATTTTCCGGGCGCTTTCGTTGTCCGTCTGGAACAAAACTACCGCTCGACTGGGCATATTCTGGCGGCTGCTTCCGCGCTGATTGCTTATAATGAAGGGCGCTTGGGCAAAACCTTGTTCACCGAG
>CAZGKS010000221.1:1774-3775 GCA_964526275.1 uncultured Methylobacterium sp.
CGAGGATGAGCCGGGAGAGAAGGTCAGCCTTGCCTGCGCCTGGGATTCAGAGGAAGAAGCGCGCCAGGTTGCCGATACGATCGAATATTTGCTGCAACAGGGCGAAAAGCGCGATGAAATTGCGGTGCTCGTGCGCGCCTCGTTCCAGATGCGCGAATTCGAGGAGCGGTTTATCACCAACGCCATTCCCTACCGCGTGATTGGCGGCCCGCGCTTTTATGAACGCGCGGAGATCCGCGATGCGCTCGCTTATCTCAAATGCGTGGCGTCTCCCAGCCAGGATCTGGCCTTCGAGCGGATTTTCAACACCCCCAAACGGGGGCTTGGGGACGCCGTATTGCAGGCTCTGCACGCCCATGCGCGGCAGGCGGGAGTGCCGATCATGCAGGCGGCGCAAAATCTGGTGGATACGGAGGAAATAAAGCCCAAGCAACGCCAGGTCCTGCGCGAGCTTCTGGCCTCGTTCGAGCGCTGGCGCCAGGCCGCGCAGACCTTGCCGCAAAATGAATTGGCGGAATTGGTGCTCGAAGAATCGGGCTATACCGATTTATGGAAGCGCGATCGCTCGCCCGATGCGGCCGGACGGCTTGAAAACCTCAAGGAACTGGTGCGCTCCATGGAGGAATTCGAGAATTTGGCCGGTTTTCTGGAGCATGTGGCGCTGGTGATGGAGGTCAGCTCGGAGAATGGCGAGGCGCGTGTCTCGATCATGACCCTGCACGCCGCCAAGGGGCTGGAATTCGATACCGTATTCCTGCCCGGCTGGGAGGAAGGCGTGTTTCCGCATCAGCGCGCGCTCGATGAGCAGGGCAAGGCGGGGCTCGAAGAAGAACGCCGCTTGGCGTATGTCGGCCTGACTCGCGCCAAAAAACGGGCGCGGCTTTCCTTTACCGCCAATCGCCGCATCCATGGGCTGTGGCAGGCCGCCTTGCCCTCGCGGTTTCTCAACGAACTCCCGGAAGCGCATGTGGAAATTGCCGAGGGTATGGCGCGCGCGCCCAGCGTTTATGCGCAAGGCGCATATAGCCGGATTGGCGGGGGCGGCGGGTTTGGCGCTTCCGATTATGCAACCCCCGGCTGGCAACGCGGGCGCGAATACCAAGCGCAACGCAATGCGGCGGCGCCAATGCACAGCCCGTATCGCCGGGCTCCGGATATCCGGGCGCCGCAAAGCCGCGATGAGGGCCTCAATTTGTCCGCAAATGGGCCAGACAGTGCCTATGGGCGCACGGCCCGCCCGCTCGGGCGTATGCTGGAAGGGCAAGCGCAGGCGGTTGCTACGGCGCAGCGTTTTGAGGTGGGGGGGCGGGTTTTCCATCTCAAATTTGGCCCCGGCACCGTTGAGGCACTGGAGGGCAACAGGGTCAATGTTGCGTTTGATAAAGCCGGACATAAAATGGTGATCGACAGTTTTCTTGAAAAAACGTGAGGCAATCTTCAACCGATTGCCGCTTGCGCCCTTTGGCAATGGTTTTCGGGGTGACGCCGAACGCTTTGCTCAAGGTCGCGAGCGCAGCTTCCGCTCACTATATGACTGCTCAAATTGCGTGCGTGGTCGTGATCGTGGCGCAGCCATGACGTATCTGTCCCATAAAGCATCCCTCCATCCACAGGATGAAATCCTACCATTAAAGGCCGGGATCAAACAGATAGGCAAAACTTTGCCCGATAGAAGGGGGCTCAGGTGAAACCTTACGCCAGCAAGAAGGCTTCTCAGCTCCGATAGCCCGGCATAGGTTTGTTCCCGGCGGGTTTGCTGCCCTTGAGCGCGTAAAAATCGCGGGCGAGCAGGCCAACAATCACATCATCATGCCAGGTACCGCCAATCAGGGCCGATTCGCGCTCCAACCCCTCCCGCACGAAACCAACCCGCTCATAGGCACGGATAGCACGCGTATTGAAGGCGAGAACACGGGTGGATAATTTGTGCAGATCGAGCGTATCGAAGGCAAAGGCGGCAACGGCCTCGATAGCCTCCGAACCCAGCCCCTGCGCCAGAAG
>CAZGKS010000222.1:0-3738 GCA_964526275.1 uncultured Methylobacterium sp.
CTCTCTTTGTTCTAACGCAATTCCGGACACGAAACCGGTTCCAACGATCGCTGGAAATGCTCTAGAGCGGGATGTGTTTCAACGAAAACATATCCCGCTTTTGTCTTCATGTGCCAAAGCATGACGTGTTTTCATAGAAACACATCATGCGCTTATCTAATTGTATAAGAACGCGTCTTTTGCTTTGGATGAGCCCATCAAAAGCAAAAACGCTCCAGCACCCTCACGGCTATCGCTGCGGTGCACCGAAAAATCAAGATGCGCCAACACCAAGATGCGCTAGCCATGCGTAAAAAGAGCCTGCAAAAAAGCGCCCCGGTTTCCCGAGCTGCATTCAGAGCGTTGTTGCTTCGGATGAATGCAGTGGGATGGATTCATCCAAAGCAACCGACGCATGATGCTACAAAGAGATACGCGCTACAAAGAGATACGCACAGAAGGCGTTTCCGCCAAAATCCATCCCGCAAAACCCATCCTGCTGAACGCAGAATAAGGCCGCGCCAAAACGCACACCCGAAGGCGCTTTGCATGCGCCAAGCGCTGTCCGGCAATACCAACATGCGTACAGGGCGGCCGACCCTTCAGCCAGCCGCCCCTATAGAAGGCTTAGTTCTGGATATAGGTGATCTTGCCGTCGGCACCCTTCTTCCAGGTGTAAACGACATAATCCGGGCGGGTGATGTCGCCCTTCTTGTCGAAGGAAAGTTCGCCGATCACGGTGTTGAACTTCTGGCCAGACTTGACCTGTTCAGCAACCTTTTTCGGATCCAGCGACTTGACCGCTTCCGCTGCCTGCTTGATGACCTGCATCGCGGCATAGGAATAGAGCGTATACGCTTCCGGGTTGATGTTCTTGGCCTTGTAAGCGGCAACAATGGCCTGGGCCTCCGGGCGCTTGCGCGGGTCCGGCGGGAAGGTCATGAGCGTGCCTTCAACCCCGGCGCCGCCGATGGTCGCAAACTCATCCGAGGTAATGCCGTCGCCCGACATCATAACCGTTTTCAGGCCCTGATCGCGCATCTGGCGGATGATCAACCCACCTTCGGTGTGCAGACCACCCCAGAACACCACATCGGCGCCTGCGGTCTTGAGCTTGGTCACCAGCGCCGAATAATCCTTTTCGCCAGCGGTCACGCCTTCATACAGCACTTCCTTGATCCCCGCTTTGGCGAGCGCCTTGCGGGTTTCATCGGCAAGGCCCTGCCCATAAGTGGTCTTGTCATGCGCAACCGCGATTTTCTTGCCCTTGTAATTGGCGGCAAGATATTTACCGGCGACATCGCCCTGCTGGTCGTCGCGGCCGCAAGTGCGGAAGGTGTTCCACAGGCCGCGCTCGGTCACCTTCGGGTTGGTCGCCGACGGCGAAACCTGCATGATACCGTTTTCGGCCAAAACCTCGGAAACCGGGATCGTGATGCCGGAAGAGAACGGCCCAACCACGAATTTCACACCGTCGCCGACAAATTTATTGGCAACCGAAACACCTTGCTTGGGTTCATGCGCATCGTCCCCACGCAGGAGAACGATCTTGCTGCCATTGATCCCGCCGGCCTTGTTGAAATCTTCAACCGCTTGCTCGACACCATCCGTGAGCTGCTTGCCGAAAGCGGCGAGCGGGCCGGTCAGCGGGCCGACAACGCCGAACTTGATTTCTTGCGCATTGGCCGCGCCAGTAAAAGCCATGGCGGCAAAAGCGGCCCCGGCCATAAGGATTTTTTTCATCAGGTATCTCCCTGCACGATGAAACGGGTTTGAATCGCAACCCGCGAGCGTTTCCTTAACGGGTTTTATCTGAACATCAGACAACCCTTGCCTTCATCAAAGCGGGTTTTATGCGGTTTGTCACCTGCTTTGCTGAAACTTTATACGCTGCAATGCAGCAAAATCTTACCCGGCCTTGCGCCGGAACGTGAACGCCGAAGGCGCCTCAAAAGCAAAGCCATATTGCCGCGCCATCGCCGCCGTGCGCGCATAGCGCCATCCCAGATACGCGAAAATCGCAACCGCTGTCAGGTCAACCGCATAAAAATGCAAAGATCGCAGCGTGCCCTCAAACAGCGCAAAGTGCAAAAAGCGGACAGCCCACGCCAAAATCAGCATGGTCGGCACCAACTGCCATACCGGGCGCCAAGTCCGGGCAATCGCCGTACCGGTCTGCCAGGCGGCAGCGCCCCCCAACACCACCGTTATCAACACAAAGAGAAAGGCCGAATGTTCTTCATACAAGATGCCCTGCATCACGTCCCCCTTTATCCTCTTGCCCCGTTATCCGCAGGCCCCAAAAGCACCATGAGGATGCGCCCTCATCTGCCCTGTGAGCCTGATATGTTTTGAAAGAAACAGATCAAGCGCTTATCTATTTGCATAAGAACGCGTCTTTTGCTGTTGATGAGCCGATCAAAAGCAAAAACGCCCTGTATCAAGCCCTGATCCCTCGCGCGCTCAATGATGCCCGCCCTCAAGATACGCGCGCTTGACCTCCGGATCCGCCAGCAGATCCTTCCCCGTGCCAGTCATCGTGATGACCCCATTGACCATCACATACCCCCGGTGCGCGAGTTTGAGCGCGTGATACGCGTTTTGCTCCACCAGCAGCACGGTCATCCCCTGCTCGCGATTAACTTCCGCGATCACCTCAAAAATTTGCCGCACGACAATCGGCGCCAGCCCCAGCGAGGGTTCATCGAGCAAAAGCAGGCGCGGGCGGCTCATCAACGCCCGGGCGATCGCCAGCATTTGCTGCTCCCCGCCTGAAAGCGTGCCCGCGCGTTGCTGCAACCGCTCTTTCAAGCGCGGGAAAATAGCGCAAACCCGCTCCAGATCGCGCTCGTACCCCGCCATTTTGGTGACATACGCCCCCAATTGCAGGTTTTCGAGCACGCTCATGCGCGGAAAGATCCGCCGCCCCTCCGGGCTTTGCGCAATGCCCAGATACGCAATTTCATGCGTTGGCATGCGGGTAATATCGCGCCCCTCAAACAGGATCTTGCCAAGCCGCGCTTGCGGTTTGCCAAAAATCGTCATCATCAGGGTGGATTTACCTGCCCCGTTCGCGCCGATCAGCGTGACGATTTCGCCCTCCTGCACCACAAGATCCACGCCGGAAAGCGCGCGGATATTGCCGTAATAGGTATGCACGCCCTCAATGTGCAGCATGGGCGGTTTTGCGCCGGTTACGAAGGTTCCGCTGCCGCTCATGGATATACCAACCCCCGCCGTCCGTGCCGGTTGCTCGCCCGCGCTCATAGGCCGACCTCCGCCTCTATTTTTTCAACCTCTTCGGCATCCTCCGCCCCCAGATAGGCGGCGATCACCTTGGGATCGTTTTTGATGTCTTCGGGCGTGCCATCGGCAATCTTGGTGCCATAATCCAGCACAATCACGTGATCCGAAATCTGCATCACCACGCTCATATCATGCTCGATCAGCAAGATCGACGTGCCATGCTCATCCCGGATAGCCCGCAACAGCGCGTTGAGTTCCGCGCTTTCCTTGGGGTTGAGCCCCGCAGCCGGTTCATCAAGGCACAGCAGAACCGGGTCCGTACACATGGCGCGGGCGATTTCCAGCCGCCGCTGATCCCCATAGGGCAAATCCCCCGCCGGATCATCGGCTCTATCGATCAAAGCGGTCTTTTCGAGCCAATATTTGGCGGTTTCAACCGCTTTTTGCTCCCGAATATGGAACGATTTAAGCCCCAAAAGCCCGCCAATCGACCAGTTCGAAGCCACCATCAGC
>CAZGKS010000223.1:0-3726 GCA_964526275.1 uncultured Methylobacterium sp.
AAACAAACAAAGGACTCCGGTCGTGGCTGGATGAAAGACCCGTGGCAGGTCAGCGCAAGCGCATCTCGGTTGCCGATCTGACTGGATCAGATCGAAAACTATAATTTATTGTTTTTAAATGTTTTCGCTTGGGCGGTCCTTCGGTTATTAACGCCAACCGATACCCACTTGGCTTGAAAACGCTATAACGCAAAAATAGCGGCTGGGCCTGTTGCTGCCCGCGCGCGTTGCTGCCCGGAGGCCCCGCCGAAGAGACGGGCGAGGGCACGGAGAAGACAAGGGCGTGGGCATGGGCGAGGACGCGGGCGTGGATAGGGATAAGGACAAGGGCGTGGGCGTGGGCGTGGGCGAAGATAAAACACGGGCACGCCCAAAAATCCTGCACCTTCTTGCTTTTGCCGCATTTACCCTGCAAGTACCCTGCCAGCTGCTCTCCTCAAAGCCTTGCCCTGCCCCTTTCCGGCATTTACCATAAGGGGCGGAATTCTTGTCTTAATGTCTACCCTTGCGGCCGTTTAACACTATCTTGAACAAGAGCCGCCATAGCCTGTCTGCTCCCCATGCGTGCAAGCGCTTCAAAAACTTGGCCCGATACCCCCATGCGTGTGTGTTTACCTTCTGAAATCCCCGCTCTTCGCGCCGATACCACCCGGCGCGCGTTCCTGCGCATGTCCCTAGCGCTGCTGGGAACTGCGCCGCTGGCTGGATGCTTTGGGAATAAACCCGCCATGATGGCCAAAGCCGATTCGCTGGCCGCCAACCCTATTTTGCACGTTTTGACCACGCGCAAGCTTGCAAAAGGCGGTCAGGCAAGCCCTTTTCTGGATTCAGCGCGCAGCAGCCAGCTTCTTTACGCCCATGCGAGCCTTTCGGCACCAGAAAGCTCGATGCTCAACACCTTGTCGATGCGCAGCCGCTACGGCGTCGAGAAACTGGATGTGCAACCCTCTGGTGTTTTAACCCTTGCTGAAACCTTGCGGGGCCGTGACACCTTGTTATTCATCCATGGCTATAACCAGACTTTCGAAGCGGCAGCGCGCGATGCGGTTCAACTCTCCGAAGGGACCGGGTTTACGGGCAATACCGCCCTGTTCAGTTGGGCTTCTCGCGGCGGGTTGCTCGATTATGGCTATGATCGCGAATCAGCGCTTCTAGCGCGTGATCCGCTGGCCGAATTGCTCGAAACCGTCCTCCAAGATGAATTTGCCGGTAAATTGCATCTGGTTGCCCATTCCATGGGCACTTTGGTGACCCTCGAAGCCTTGCGCGCCTATCGAGATCGCCACAAAGACAACGGCCTGGAGCATCTGGGCGCGCTGGTTTTGGCGTCTCCGGATATTGATGCCGATGTGTTCCGGGCGCATCTGGGGCGGCTGGGGCGCTGGCGGGATAAAATTACGGTCATTACCGCTACCAATGACCGGGCTTTGTCGCTCTCCCAAACGCTGGCCGGGGGCGCGCGCGTCGGGGCGCTGCCGCGCGAAGCCCTTGAAGGGCTGGGGGTGCGGATCATCGATGCGACCGATTTTGCCGCAGGGCTTATCCGCCATGATGCCTTTGTCGCCGATGCCGATGTGCGCGCGGCCATCCAGCGGGCTATTCAGCGCAGCTGAGCCAAGCGCAAAACGTTATACCAATGGCTTTGGATACTGACGCATAAGGCTATTGAAGGGAACGAAACTCTTATTTTCATCAAGAGACAAGATCGTTTCGTGACGAATACCACAGAGTCCTTTCAAGGATCTTTGGTATTACGTATCCGGGTGCATCAGCGTGGCAAAGGGCAGATAGCGCACCCGGTCTCCCGGCGTAACCTCGATGATGGTTTCATCGAGCTCGACAAACCCGGTCGAATGGGTGAGCGATGAAATCAGCGCCGCGCCCTCCTTCTCGAACAGGATCGCGCGCGGCAACCCTGCACCCGCCTCATATGAGCAAGAATTTGGGGTGGAAGAATCTGGCGCGAAACTAGCCGATAACGATGCTGGAGCCTCGATACGGACGCGCAGATATTCCCGCCGCCCCGGTTTCTTTCTATACGGAAAATCCGCGATAACCGGCACAGCCATGGGGCGGCAGGGAGTGCCCCCCGCGAGTTTATCGAGGACCGGGCCGACAAACCGCGTAAAGGTGATAAAAACTGCCGCCGGATTGCCCGGCATGCCCATGAACAAGGTCTCGCCAACAGAGCCCATGGCGATCGGGCGCCCCGGTTTGATCGCCAGACGCCAGAAATCCAGCGTCCCGACGCTTGAAAGCGCGGCCTTGACGTGATCTTCCTCGCCGGTTGAAATACCGCCAGAGGTTAAAATCACATCGACGCTTTTTGCTGCGCGAACGAGGGCTGCGGCAATGACCGCTTGATTATCGGGCAAGATCCCCAAATCCACGACCGCCATGCCGCGTGCCGCAAGCAGGGCGGTCAACATAGGGCGGTTGGCATCTACCTGCCCGCCATAGGGCAGGTGGGGCGTGCCTTGCTCGTAAATCTCGTTACCTGTCGAAAAAATCGCTACTTTAAGGGACTGGTATACCGGAATGTCCACATTTCCGGTGGCGGCCAAAGCGGCAATCTGCGGCGCGCCAAGGCGGGTTCCGGCCAGGAGCACAAGCGCCCCTTGTGCAAAATCTTCCCCGGCAAAGCGGCGATTGGCGCCCAAGGCAAGCCCCTGCGGCAAGCGGACTTGGTGCGTTGCAGGCGGCGCGCTTGCGGAAATGCCGGGCGGCG
Source organism: uncultured Methylobacterium sp. (assembly GCA_964526275.1). GTDB lineage: Bacteria > Pseudomonadota > Alphaproteobacteria > Rhizobiales > Beijerinckiaceae > Rhabdaerophilum. Next base: position 2,729 of record CAZGKS010000223.1, read on the forward strand.
CGCTGCCCGCAGGGGTCACGGCAAGCGGCGCGGGCTCAAGGCGGACATCCTCCTGCATAAAAACCGTATCGGCGCCCGGCGGCATGGGCGCACCGGTGAAAATCTGCATCGCGCTGGCGCGGGTGAGCGCCGGAATTTTGAGCGCACCGGCGGGCAAACGGCCGATAACTGGAAGCACGGTATCGCCGGTGGGCGCTAAATCGGCATGGGCGACCGCATAGCCATCCACGGCCGCGTTGTCGAACCCCGGAACATTGTGCTGGGCCGTAAGGTCTTGCGCCAGAATACGCCCGAAAGCGCGGGCCAAGGGCAATGTTTCAACCGCCGCAACCGGCGTTAAGCGCTGGTCCAGCGTGTCGAGCGCATCCTCGAGCCGTTGGATCGCGCCGGTTGCCGCCAACACGTCCTTGGAAAGTTGCGCCATTTTCAGTTTTCCTTATCCGATTCGGCTTCACCCGGAACTTGAGCGGGATCTTGGGCGTAATCTTGGGCGTGATTTGAGGCCAGACCTTGGGTATTATTTGGGGCGGGATCCTGTCTGGCAAGGGAATGGGCCAAAGCATCCGCCTGCACAAAATCGGCAAGCTTCATAGCCCTCTGCGCCATGATCGCGGCGATGCCCGCGTAATCCTCCAGCGCAAATTGCGGCAAGGCGCATGCCGCAAACGGCGTATCCGTGGCGATGGCGCAGATCTTCGGATCCCCAACATGCAAGGGCGGCTTGCCATTTGCTGCCCGAAAAACCTCGATTTTGGGGTGGTGAGCCCCTTTAAACCCTTCGACAATCACCAGATCAACCGGCAAAAGCCTGACCAGCAATTCCGCCAGGCGCGGTTCTGGTGCTTCGCGCAATTCGTGGATGAGCGCAAACCGCCGCGAAGAGCTGACCAAAACTTCCTGCGCCCCCGCCAAGCGATGGGTGTGGCTGTCCTTACCCGGGCGATCCATATCAAAGCTGTGATGGGCATGTTTTATGGTTGAAACGCTGACGCCCTGGG
>CAZGKS010000224.1:0-3712 GCA_964526275.1 uncultured Methylobacterium sp.
GCGATCGTTGGAACCGGTTTCACGTCCGGAATTGCGTTAAAACAAAGAGATAGAGCGTTTCAGGCGATTCAACCATCGCTGGAAACGCTCTAAAAACCCGTCTCCGGAGAGCCATCGTGAGCCCGTTAACGCCGCCACCACAACGCCCCATGCTGGGTATCGTCTTGATGCTGATCGCGATGCTCGCCTTTTCACTCAACGATGTGATGGGGAAATGGCTGGTGGGCACCTATGGTGTGGCGCAATTGCTGCTCATCCGCTCTTTTGCGGGCGGGCTGGCCCTTGCCCCGGCCCTTTATGCCAAAGGCTGGCGCACGCTCTTGTTGCCGCAACGCCCCTGGTTGCACGCCCTGCGCGCCTTTTGCGCAACGGCGGAGGTTGCGTTGTTCTATTGGTCGGTGATTTACTTGCCTTTGGCCGATGCGGTGGTTTTTTATCTCTCCGGCCCGATTTTCATCACGCTTTTTGCGATTGTCCTGCTGGGGGAAAAGGTCGGCTGGCGGCGCTGGCTGGCCATTCTGGTCGGGTTTGCTGGGGTTACGCTGGCCGCTAACCCGACCGGCGAGGGGATTGGCTGGCCGGCCCTGATCGCGCTGGCGGGCACGATTTTATTCGCGCTCGCCAATGTGTTGACGCGGGTGCTGGCGGGCAGTGATGAGATTACGCTGGTGAGTTGGCAGGTGGGGGCAGCGTTTTTGTTCGGCTTGATGGTTGCCCCGTTTCGGTGGGTGCCGCCCAGCCTGTTTGATTTTGGCGCGCTGATGCTGCTGGGGCTTGTGGGCAATGCGGCGCATATGGCGGTTAATCGCTCGCTGCGCCTTGCCCCCGCTTCCGTGGTTGCGCCCTATCAATATACGCTGATTGTCTGGGCGGTCTTGCTGGGGTTTCTGTTTTTCGGGGATTGGCCCAAGCCGCATGTCTTGCTGGGATCTGCGATCATCATTGCGTCCGGGCTTTATATTTTTATCCGCGAGCAGATCAAGGCGCGCGAGACGCGGGGGCCATAAAACCCGCACAGGCGTTTCTTCGGCCTCTGCAGGGGCCTGCCTGTTTTGATCAAGCCGCGCGCTTTTGAGGAAGACGGCGCCGCGCGTTACGGTACGGTGCGCAAAAAGGCTTGTATGGCCGCAATCGTCGCCGCATCCTCGATCAGCGGGGCGTGGCCTTCATCGGGCACCGTTTGCAGTTGCGCTTGCGGGTTGAGGGTGAGCATTTTCTGTGCGGTTTCGAGCGAGAACAGGTTGGTGTTGTCGCCGCGCAAAATCAGCATGGGCAAGGCGTTGAGCGCGGCAAACATTTCCCAGGTTTGCGGCAGGGGTTTGCTCAGATCGAGCAGGGCAAAGCCTTTGGCAATCGCTGGATCATAGCGCAGGGCAAGGCCATCCGGCGCTTGCGTGAAGGTGCGGCGGGCCCAGCGCAGCCAGCCTGCTGCATCGAGCTTGGGGAAATCCGCCCCAAAAGTACGCTGGAGGGCCTCCGCGGCCTCTTCCAGCGTTTTCATCTGCGGCAACCGCCCCACATAGGCCTGGATGAGGCGAATGCCCTCGGTCTCCAGCACGGGGCCGATATCGTTGAGAATAACCCCGGCGGCAAGGCCCGGCCGCAAGGTTTCGCTCAACGCGGTGAGCATACCCCCGCGCGAGGTTCCCAGAAAAATCGCCCGCGCCACGCCCAAAGCATCGAGCACCGTATGCAGATCGGCGCATTCGGTTGCAAGAGTGTAGTTTTTCCACTCCGGATCGAAATCCGAGCCCCCGCGCCCGCGCGAATCAAGGGCGATCACCGCCCGCTCGCCCGTGGCGACAACCGCGCGCGCAAGGGCGGTAAAATCATCCCCGTTGCGGGTAAGGCCCGGCAAGCACAGCAAGGGCAGCCGGGGGGGATCTGGCGGCGTGCGCGGCGTCATTTGCCCGACATGCAGGCGCAAACCATCGCTGGCGGTGACAAACTGGCTGGTCCATTCGGTCATGCGCGCCTCCTTAGTGGGCTATTTGGGCGGGTTCTTCGGGCGGCTTCGGGCGAGTTTGGGAGGCGCCTTTGGCGGCTCCAAGCGGGTATCTTGCGGGTATAAGGCATCGTAAAAACCGCGCGGGCGGGCAATCTATAGCGCACGCAGACAAGTCCGGTTGACGATCGGGCGATTTGGGAGGAAAAGCAAGGGTGGTCCGGTTGCAAATTTTCGATATTCTTGCAAAATATTGCGCTGTGCCATCGCCTGCCTTCTTCCGCCTGTCCGTGCCTTGCGTGCAATCTGCCTTTCGTGCTGTTTTCCGTGCTGTTTCCAAAGAGTGTCGATCATGACCAAGCTTGCCAATACTGAACGTTTCAAGGGTTCCTTTACGGCACTGGTTACGCCGTTCAACGGCACAGGGCCGGATGAAGCGGCTTTTCGCGCCCATGTCGCCTGGCAGATCGCACAGGGCACGGTAGGGTTGGTGCCGGTGGGCACAACCGGCGAAAGCCCGACCCTTAGCCATGAAGAACACAAGCGCGTGGTGGAATGGTGTATCGCCGAAGCCGGGGGGCGCGCGGTGGTGATGGCGGGTGCAGGCTCCAACAATACCGCAGAAGCGATCGACCTTGCCCGCCACGGCGAAAAAGCGGGGGCGGATGCCCTGCTGGTTGTCACGCCCTATTATAACCGCCCGACACAGGAAGGGCTCTACGCCCATTTCAAGGCGATCAACGATGCCGTGGGCATCCCGATTTTCATTTACAACATTCCGCCCCGTTCGGTGGTGGATATGAGCGTTGAGACCATGGCACGGCTTTATGAGTTGAAAAACATTGTGGGGGTGAAGGATGCGACCGGCAATCTGGCACGCGTTTCCACCCAGCGCGCCGCAATGGGGGCCGATTTCATCCAGCTTTCCGGCGAGGATATGACCGCGCTCGCCTTCAATGCGGCCGGCGGGGTAGGGTGCATCTCGGTGGTTTCGAATGTCGCGCCGCGTTTATGTGCGGATCTGCAAAACGCCACTCTGGCAGGGGATTACACCCGCGCCCGCGCGGTGCAGGATGCGCTGATCCCGCTCCATGAGGCCACCTTCCGCGAGCCGGGGCTGGCGGGGGCCAAGCATGGCCTCGCTTTGCTCGGTCGGATGAGCGAGGCGGTGCGCCTGCCGCTGCTTCCGGTACAGCAAGCGAGCACCAAGGCGGCTATCCGCGCAGCGCTCGTCCATGCGGGTTTATTGACCCCATGAGGCCAGATTACCCCCCGCCCATGGCCCGGCGGCGCTGTTTCCGCGCGCGCGCGGGCATGCGCCTTACTATGGATGAGCTTTGTCATGTATGAGCCCTCGCATTTTCGCCTTGAGGATAGGGAAACCTTGTTTGCTCTCATCCGTGCCCATCCGCTCGGTACCTTGATCACCACGCGGGAAGGCGCGCTTATGGCCAATCTGGTGCCATTTTTGCTGGTGGAGACCGGCGAGCAAGCCTATCTGCGCGCCCATGTGGCGCGCCCCAACCCGCAATGGCAGGAAATTGCCGCAGGGGCCACGGTTCTGGTTACCTTTACCGTGCTCGATCATTATGTCTCGCCGGGGTGGTACCCCTCCAAAAGCGCGCATGGCAAGGTGGTTCCGACCTGGAACTACCAGCATATCCAGATCCGTGGCCGGGCGCGGGTCGATGACAGCGCTGAATTTCTTGCCCCCCAGATCGCAGCGCTGACCCATCAGCACGAAGCGCCCCGCGCGCAGCCCTGGAC
>CAZGKS010000225.1:0-3696 GCA_964526275.1 uncultured Methylobacterium sp.
AGATCGAGCGCGGCGCGGCTTTCGCTGTCCGGGGGTTCGATCAGCATGGCGCCATGCACGACCAGCGGGAAATACATGGTCATGGGGTGATAGCCTTCATCGATCATGGCTTTGGCGAAATCGAGCGTGGTGATGCCGGTCTCCTTGAGCCAGGTATCATCGAACAAAGCTTCATGCATCGCCGGGTGGTCGGGATAGGGCACGCTCATCAGGTCTTGCAGGCAGGCGCGGATATAATTGGCGCTCAAGACCGCATCTTCCGAGGCTTGCTTGAGCCCATCTGCCCCATGCGAGAGCATATAGGCCAGCGCCCGCACGAACATGCCCATCTGGCCGTGGAAGGCGCACATGCGCCCGAACGGCTTGGCCGCTGGATCGGCCTGCGCTTCGTGCTCCACCAGGGTGAGCGTTTCGCCGGTTTGGTGCAAAAACGGCACAGGGGCAAAGGGCGCAAGGCGCGCCGAGAGCACGACCGGCCCCGCCCCCGGCCCGCCCCCGCCATGGGGGGTCGAGAAGGTCTTGTGCAGATTGATATGCATGGCATCAATGCCCAGATCGCCGGGCTTGGCCTTGCCGACAATGGCGTTGAAATTGGCGCCGTCACAATAAAAATACGCGCCCGCCTCGTGCATCGCGGCGGCAATTTCCACCACCTGCGGCTCGAAAATGCCGCATGTATTGGGGTTGGTCAGCATGATCGCCGCAACCTCGGGCCCCAACAGCGCCCGCACATCCTCCACATGCACTGTGCCATCCGCACGGGCCGGCACCGGGCGCACGCTAAAGCCGATCAACGCGGCCGTGGCGGGGTTCGTGCCATGCGCGGATTCAGGCACCAGCACAACCGTGCGGCTCGCCCCTTCCCCGCGCGCGGCAATGGCCGCCTTGATCGCCATCATGCCCGCCAGCTCGCCATGCGCACCTGCTTTGGGGGAGAGCGCCACGGCCTGCATGCCGGTAAGCGTGAGGAGCCAATGCGCCACCCGCTCCATGACCATCAGCGCGCCTTGCACCGTAGAGATCGGCTGGAGCGGGTGCAGATCGGCAAAGCCGGGCAGGCGCGCCATTTTCTCGTTGAGGCGCGGATTATGCTTCATCGTGCATGATCCCAGCGGAAACAGCCCGCTGTCAATGCCATAGTTTTTTTGGGAAAGTCGGACATAATGGCGCATGGTTTCCGGCTCCGAGAGCCCCACCAGCCCGATAGGGGCTGCGCGTTCCAGCCCGCCAAGCCGCAAGCTGGGCAAAGCCACCTCTTCGAGATCCACCCCGCAACCATCGGTGCGGCCGATTTCAAAAATCAGAGGTTCTTCAATCTGCAAAGCGCGGTTGCCGGTAAAGGTGGTGCGCTTGGTGCCGGGCACGGGCGCGGCGGCGATTTCGCCCGCATGGGTGGGGCGGCCTTGGTTATTGAGCATCACAGCACCTCTTTTAGCACACGCACAAACGCGGCGCGGTCCGCGTCGGTCTGGATTTCGGTATTGGCGACAATCAGCAAATTCTCAAGGCCCGCCTTGGGGTTAAGCCGCGCATAAGGCACACCGCCCAGTACGCCCCGTTGTGCCATGGCTTCAAGCAAATCTGCGGCCTTGCCGGGCACGCGCAAGGTAAATTCATTGAAGAACGTGCGGTTGAGCACAGTGACCCCCTTCACGCCCGCCAGCGCATCGGCCAGCAAAATCGCATTGGCATGGTTGATGCGGGCCAGTTTGCGCAAGCCCGCTTCCCCCAACAGGGTCATATGGATGGTAAAAGCCAGCGCGCATAGGCCAGAATTGGTGCAGATATTCGAGGTCGCTTTTTCGCGCCGTATATGTTGCTCGCGGGTGGAGAGCGTGAGCACAAAGCCGCGCTGGCCTTGCGCATCGACCGTCTCCCCGCATAACCGCCCCGGCATCTGGCGGATATAGGCGCTTTTGGCGGCAAACAACCCGACATAAGGCCCGCCGAAAGTGAGCGGGTTGCCGATCGATTGCCCCTCGCCGACCACAATATCGGCGCCCATCGCGCCGGGGCTCTCGATAAGGCCCAGCGAGACCGCCTCGGTAAAGACCACGATCAGCAACGCGCCCTTAGCCTTTGCCGCAGCCGCCAGAGGGCGCAAATCGCGCACATGGCCGAACACATCCGGGTTTTGCACCACCACACAGGAGGTTTCCGGGTCAATCAACGCATCGAGATTTTCATCGCCCTCAGGCGCTGGCGGCGCCTCAATAAGGTGATCGCCTGCCATGGCGGAAAGCGTGCGCACCACGCCCGCATAATGCGGATGCAGCCCGCCCGACAGCACGGCCTTGTTACGCTTGGTCAGCCGATGCGCCATCAGCACCGCTTCGCCGGTTCCCGTTGAGCCATCATACATGGAGGCATTGGCGACATCCATGCCGGTCAAGGCTGCGACTTGAGTTTGGAACTCGAACAGATATTGCAGCGTGCCTTGCGCGATTTCCGGCTGGTAGGGCGTGTAGCTGGTCAGAAATTCCGAGCGCTGGATCAAGTGATCGACAGTTGCGGGCACGTGGTGCTTATAGGCCCCCGCGCCGCAAAAAAACGGCACGGCCCCCGCAGAGACATTGCGCGCGGCCATGGCGGCGAGCATGCGCTCGACCGCGATTTCGCTGGCATGATGCGGCAAATCAACCGGGGCGGCCAAGCGCTTGGCCACGGGAATATCTGCGAACAGGTCGTCGATACTGCTTGCGCCGATGCGTTGGAGCATTCCGGCGCGGTCTTTGTCATCCAGCGGGAGATAACGCATGAAATTTCCTCACAAAGGGGTGCCGGGCGCGGCAATAATGACCTCCGCCCGCAGGGAATTGGCGATATAACAATGCTCATGGGCCAGATGATGCAGCGCCTCAACGGCGGCAGGATCGGGAGCAACGCCGGTAAAGGTGATGTGCGGGCGCAAGGTGATTTTGCTCAGATAAAACCGCCCTTGTTCGTTTTTGCCCATCACGCCGACCGGATGATCCGCATACGCATCGATCCCCCATTTCTTTTTGGCGGCAAAAGCCAGAAAAAACAGCATATGGCAGCTTGAAACCGCCGCCACGACCGCCTCTTCGGGGTCTACGGCGGCCTCGACGGACCAAGGCAAGGGCACGGAAGAGGGCGCAGAGGAAGCCGGAACCACCACCTTGCCATCGAAGGTCCATTCATGCCCGCGCGAATACCGCCCGGCCACAAATTCCGTTGCATCGCCCGCAGAATCGCCGTAAGAGGAATCGCTGCGCGCCCAAGCAATATGGGCCGTAAATTGCGCCCCTTCCATCAGCCGATAACCTTGCCATAGGCGGCCTTGTCCATCAGGCCATTCAATTCCGCCGCATCGGCGAGCTTCATTTTCATGAACCAGCCTTGCCCTTCCGCATCTTCATTGATGCCTGCCGGATTGTCGGCCAAAGCGGTGTTCACGGCAACCACCTCCCCGGAAACCGGGGCATAAACATCTGAGGCGGCCTTGACGCTTTCCACCACGGCGGCTTCGGCCCCGGCCTTGAACACCGTGCCAATTGCGGGCAGATCCACAAAGACCACATCCCCAAGTTGGGCTTGCGCGTAATCGGTAATGCCGATCACCACGATATCGCCCTCGATCCGCACATATTCGTGATCTTTGGTGTAATAGGTTGTCATGCTTTCTCCTGTGCAAAGCCACGTTCTGTGGGGGTCAATCGGGGGGCAAGAAAGGGG
>CAZGKS010000226.1:0-3693 GCA_964526275.1 uncultured Methylobacterium sp.
GGGCAGGCTTGGTAATGGCCGCACAAGCAGGCGCGCGCATCAGCAATGCCGAATTCGTGCAGTTTCATCCCACCGCGCTCGATGTGGGGCGCGACCCGGCACCGCTGGCCACCGAGGCCTTACGGGGGGAAGGCGCCGTGCTGATCAACGCCAACGGGCACCGTTTCATGGCAGATCTGCACCCGGATGCCGAACTCGCCCCGCGCGATATCGTGGCACGCGGGGTCTTTGCCGAATGGATAGCCGGGCGGCGCCCCATGCTCGATGCAAGCGCGGCGATTGGCGCGCATTTTCCAGAACAGTTCCCCGGTGTTTATGCAGCCTGCCTTGAGGCGGGTATCGACCCTGTAGCGGCGCCGATGCCGATTGCCCCCGCCGCGCATTACCATATGGGCGGCATTGAGACCGATGCGATCGGCGCAACCCGTTTACCCGGCCTTTATGCCATTGGCGAAGTGGCGCAAACCGGCATTCATGGCGCAAACAGGCTGGCTTCCAATTCCCTGCTGGAGGCGGCGGTGTTTGCAGCCCGCCTTGCAGACCATCTCAAGGCAGATAAAACGACCCTTGCACACGGAGCGAAGACCAAAGGGGCAAAGGTCGAGCTGCGGAATATGCGTCCGCACCCTGCCGAGCCCGATGAAAGCGCCACGATTGCCGCCTTGCGGGCAACCCTGACCGCGCATCTGGGGGTAATTCGCGAAGGGGAAGGCATGGCGCAAGCGGCGGATTGGCTCGCCGATTGCGCGCATACCGCGCAAAGCCACAAGGTGCAGGCCATGGCGCAAGCAGGGTGGCTCGTGGCCCGTTCGGCCTTGGCCCGCCAAGAATCACGCGGGAGCCATTACCGCACGGATTTCAGGGAAACCCGCGCAGATTACGCGCTCGATACGGTTGCGCCTGCTCTCGGCACGATGCCCAGAGGCGCAACATGGCTATAGCCCGTGACGATAACCCTCGGGGATAGTTTCTAGAGCGTTTCCAGCGATGGTTGAATCGCCGAAAACTCTCTATCTCTTTGTTTTAACGCAATTCCGGACGCGAAACCGGTTCCAACGATCGCTGGAATTGCTCTAGGGGGTATGCTCTGGGTGTCATTCTGGTTTTTTTGAGGTTGTCATGCCGTTTGTTGTCATGCCGTTTATGGTTCCCCCGCTTCCCGCTTTGCTGGTGCAAGCAGCGGTTCACCAAGCCTTGGCCGAAGATCTCGGATTGGCGGGGGATATTACCTCTGCCGCCTGTATCCCGGCGGATAAAACCGCCCGCCTTGTCATCCGCTCGCGCGAAATGGGTTATGTTGCCGGTACCGCTTTGGCCGTTGAAAGCTTCCGGCAGGTCGATGCGGCTTTGGCGGTTCGTCTCCTGAAACCCGATGGCGCCTCGCTCGCGCCCGGCGATGCCGTGATGCATCTGGAGGGCAATGCCCGCGCCATTCTGGCCGCGGAACGCACCGCGCTCAATTTTATGGGACGGTTATGCGGCATTGCCACGTTAACCGCGCATTATGTTGCCGCGATCGCCGGAACCACCGCGCAGATTGTGTGCACACGCAAAACCACCCCCGGCTTGCGTGCCTTTGAAAAACACGCGGTTTTGTGTGGCGGCGGGCACAACCATCGCTTCGGGCTGTTCGATGCCGTGCTGATCAAGGATAACCATCTGGCGGTTGCAGGCGGGGTTGCCGCCGCCTTGCAGATGGCCAAAGCCCGGACCGGGCATCTGGTAAAAATCGAGATCGAGGTCGATACGCTCGAACAACTCGATGAGGTGCTTGCGATCGGCGCGGATGTGGTTTTGCTCGATAATATGCCGGTTGAAACGCTGGCAGAGGCTGTCCGCCGGGTGCGTGCCAAGCGGCCCGCCATGCGCATTGAGGCTTCCGGCGGGGTTACGCTGGACACCGTGGCACGAATTGCCGCTACCGGCGTGGATCTGATTTCCGTTGGCGCGCTCACCCATTCTGCCAAGGTGCTTGATCTGGGGCTCGACTACACGATCGAGGCAGCAGCCTAAAAGGCGCTATGGCCGCCAGATTACGCAAGCCCGGCTTCGGTGAGGACAAGGTGGAGTTTTTGATCGGTTTCGCTCACCGGAACCGCCGCCACCTGCTGGCAGGCAAAGGCTAGGCCAATTCTAATAGGGCGCGGATTTTGGGCAAAGACCCGATCATAATAGCCTTTGCCGTAGACAAGCCGATTAAAAGCGGCATCAAACGCCAGCAATGGCGTCAAAAACAGATCCGGCATAACGAGCGGCGCGGAAGGCGTGGGTTCTGAGGTGCCGAAGGGGGCGGAGACCAGGGAGTCTCCGGGCGTATAGGCAGCAAACACCAAGCCTTCCGGCAAGATGCGCGGCAAGGCCAGCCGGTATCCGCGCTGATAAAGGGCCAAGGCAAGCGGCGCGGGGTCGATCTCGTCTTCCAACGCGCAATACGTCGCAAGGACCGCGCCAGGGGGCGGCAAAAAAGCTGCGAAGCGGAAATCGTCCATATGGGGCACCAGCGCCTGTGCCGCCGCCACCCGCAATTGGGGGGGAATGGCCGCACGGCGCGCGCGCATCTGGCGGCGCAAGGCGTGTTTATACGGATCTTTTAGCATGCTCCGCATCTCCCTTTGCGGGGTTATCCCTAGAATGTTGTGCTTTTGAGAGCGTTTTGCTTTTGATGGAATCATCCAGCGCAAAAGCGCTATAGTTCTTGCCGCGTTTTACCGCGCCTTGCGCGGATTTCATGACTTTTGTGGCTCGATAGCCGCCAATGCCGGTTTAACGCTGCCGGGCGCCTTGATTGCATGGGTCGGGCGACCGGCCACATTTTGCAATTGTTCCCGGAATTCATCGCGTTTTTCGTGGATGGAAGCGATGACCTTGCCCATCGGCACCCGCAAGGCAACCAAGGCGGCCTCTGAAAGCTGGAGGCTTGCCTCAATGGTTTCTGGCACGACATCGGTGACACCAATCGCGTAAAGCGCGCAGGCGTGGTTGGCATCGCGCGCACGCGAGATAATCGGCATATCCGGGCGCTCGGCCCGCACCAGATGCACCACCGCCTCGATAATCGGCGCGCTATGCACCGTAACGATCACCGCCCGCGCCTCCGCCAGTCCGCATTGGCGTAAAAAAGCCAGATCGCTGGCATTGCCATAAAAGACCGAATGCCCCGCCTTGCGATCGCGGGAAACCGCCACCGGATCACTATCGGTCGCCAGATAAGGGACTTTATGAGCCCGCAGCAACGAGGCAACCACCTTGCCCACGCGCCCGTGCCCAACCACAATGGCGTGGCCCTGCGTCGCCTCTGGGCGCACAAGCAAAGCGGGATCTGTTGGTTTTGCTGGTGCAAAAACCGTCTCAATGTACCGCGCCAGTTTGGCCAATGCTGGAATAAGCGGCATGGACAGGGCTGCAACCAGCAGCGTGAGCCGGGCTGCCTCCGGTGAAACCGCGCCCGCAACCAAGGCTGCGCTGATCCCCACAAAGGCGAATTCTCCGCCTGGCCCCAGCAACAAGGCGGTCTCGAAAGCGGCTGCGCGGGGCAACCGGAACAAGCGCGCCAAAGCGTAAAGCACCAGAATTTTGAGGAGGGTAAAGCCAAAAAGCGCCAGCAGCAAGGTGCCCGGTTGCGCCGCGATCTGGCGCCAATCAACCCCCAAACCGATCACAAAAAATAAAACGCCGAGCAGCAACCCCTTGAAG
>CAZGKS010000227.1:0-3657 GCA_964526275.1 uncultured Methylobacterium sp.
CTCTAGGGGTGAGAAGGGAGCGGCGGGTGGCCTCATACAAAAGGTCATTGAAAAGGACTCTTTGGTCTTCGTCACGAAAAAATCTTATCCCTTGATAAAGATAAAAATAAGGCAGTTTCGTTCCCTTAAAGAGCCTCAAGCGGCGGCAACACCCAGGGCTTCAGGGGCGCTGCGCATAATGGTGCCGCCCCCCAGCACGCGCGCTGTGGGCGAGCCATCGGCATAAAGCACGCAGGCTTGCCCGGGCGCCACGCCTTCCTCCCCCTCGATCAGATCCACGATCAAGGTGCCCTCGCTATCGAGCGCCAGCAAAGCCGGTTTGGGCGCGCGCGCCGAGCGGACCCGGGCGTAAACCTCCATGCCGTCGGTCGGCAGGGCGTTAAGGGGCAGATCGCCCAGCCAGTTTATATCCCGCAGCCTTATGCGCCGGGTGTGCAGTTTCTCGCGCGGGCCGACGATCACTTCGGCGCGTTCGGCATCCAGGCGGAGCACATAAAGCGGCTCACGTGCGGCAATGCCCAGCCCGCGCCTTTGGCCGATCGTAAAATGGATCACGCCCTTGTGTGAGCCCATATCCCGCCCGTCGATATGGCGGATAATACCTGCCCGCGTGGCCTCTGGCTTGAGCTTTTCTACCAAAGCCGCATAATCCCCGGAAGGCACGAAGCAGATATCCTGGCTGTCGGGCTTATCGGCAATCTCCAGCCCGATCTCGCGGGCGAGAGCGCGGGTTTCCGGTTTGGTGAGCGCTGCAAGCGGAAAGCGCAGGCGGTCGAGCTGCGCTTGTGTGGTCCCATACAGGAAATAACTCTGGTCCCGGTCGAGATCATGCGGGCGAAACAACCCGCGATGCCCATTTGCCAGCAGGCGGGTTTCGACATAATGCCCGGTTGCCAGACAATCGGCGCCAAGGTCTTCGGCAAAAGCCAGCAAATCGCGGAATTTCACGGTTTTGTTGCATTCCACGCATGGAATAGGCGTTTCGCCCGCCGCATAGCTTTCCACAAACCGATAAATCACCGCTTCGCGGAAGCGGGTATCGTAATAGAGCACCTAATGGTCACAGCCAAGCTTGGCGGCAACATTGCGCGCATCTTGAATGTCGCGCCCGGCGCAACACGCCCCGACACGATGCGCCTGCGCCCCTTGATCATAAAGCTGCAAGGTAATGCCGATGGTTTCATAGCCTGCGCGGGTCATCAGCGCGGCAACGACCGAGGAATCGATCCCGCCGGACATGGCGACAACCACGCGCGTTTGCGCCGGTGATTTGGCAATATCGAGCGCATTGAGCAAGAAGGAACCAAGCAATGGGGTATTGAGCAATGGGGTATTAGGCAATGGGGTATTGAGCAACGCGGTCATGCAAACTCCCTCAAGCCTGTTTTCAAGAGCGCCTGTTTTCAAGGCAGTCTTTTTTGGCACAGCAACCTATCTTTAGCTGGAACTTTGCCAACATGCCATGCTTATCGCATAGCCTGCCAAGGCTCAAGGTTCAAGGCTCAGCACGGCGCAAGGATTATGCGCCAGCATGGTTGTTTTGCAGCGTAAAACCAGTTACGAGCAAGCATGTTTCGTGCGCTTTATGATCGAACCCTGGCGCTTGCCGCCTCCCCCCGCGCCCCGCAGGCTTTGGCGGCGGTATCGTTCGCGGAAGCGAGTTTTTTCCCCATTCCGCCCGATATCATGCTGATCCCTATGGTGATGGCCAAGCCTCAGCGGGCATGGTTCTATGCCGCGTTATGCACTGTGGCCTCGGTGATTGGCGGCCTGGCCGGCTACGCGATCGGCGCGCTGCTCTATGATACCCTGGGTATCTGGCTGATCAGCCTTTACGGCTATGGCGACAAAATGGAAGCGTTTCGGGCGCTTTATCAACAATACGGGCATTGGATCATCCTGATCAAGGGGTTTACCCCCATTCCGTTCAAGCTGGTGACCGTTGCCAGTGGCCTTGCGGGCTATGATCTGTTCTGGTTCGTTGTTCTCTCCCTGATCACCCGGGCAGCGCGGTTTTTTCTGGTGGCGGGGGTGATGAACCGCTTTGGTGGCCCCCTGCGCCGTTTCATCGAGCAGAATTTGACCGTTTTGGGCATTATCAGCGTGCTGGCCTTGGTGGGAGGCTTTTATGCCGCCAAATATTTATTTTAACCGGGAGATAAACAGCCATAGGGCGTTGCTCCTGCTGGCCGCCTTGCTCGCTTTCGGGGCCATTGGCGGCGCGCTTTATTCCGAATATGCTCTGGGTTATATCCCGTGTCCGTTGTGTTTGCGGCAACGCTGGCCGTATTATCTGGCCTTCCCGGTTTTTGCCTGGGTGCTGGGCGCGGGCCATAAAACCCGGCTTCATAACGCTCTGGTGGGGGTTTTGCTGGGGTTGTTTATCGTCTCGACCGGGCTTGGGGTTCACCATGCGGGGGTTGAATGGGGTTTTTGGGCGGGCCCCGCCGATTGCGCTTTGGCAGGGCAGAGCGTCGCCACTTCGCTGGAGGCTTTTCGGGCTTCCTTGGACAAAGCCCGCGTGGTGTTATGCGATAAAGCGGCTTTGCGCGTTCTGGGCTTGTCGTTTGCGGGGTGGAATGCGGTTGTTTCCGCAGGCATCACGGGTTTGCTGGTGCTTGCTTTGCAAAAAGGCGCGCGGCCGCAATAAACAAAGCGCGGACCCATAAACGAGGAAGGATTCTGCCGTAATGACCCCCTCCGTTGACATGATGGCCTATTCCGATGCGCTGGTGGTGCTGGGTACGGCAGGCATTGTCGTGCCGCTGGTAAAAAAATTCGGCATCAATTCGGTAGTGGGTTATTTTGTGGCAGGCACGATTTTCGGCCCGTTTGGCCTAGGCATGCTCGCGCATGATTACGCCTGGTTGCGCTGGTTTTCGGTCACGCATCCGGAAAGCTTGAGCGGTTTTGCGGAATTGGGGATCGTCTTCCTGCTGTTTTTGATTGGCCTTGAACTCTCCTTTGGGCGGCTTGTCACCATGCGGCGGCTGGTATTTGGTTTGGGCGGGTTACAGATCATGCTCTCCACCCTAGTGCTGGGGGGGGTGCTGCATTGGAGCGGGCTCAACCCGGCGGAATCGGCGATTTTGGGCGCGTGTCTGGCCTTGTCCTCCACCGCGATTGTGGTGGATCTTCTGGCGGGGCAGGGTCGGCTTTCCACCACGAGCGGGCGCGCCAGCTTTTCGGTCCTGTTGGCGCAGGATCTGGCTGTCGTGCCGCTGCTGTTTCTGATCTCGCTGTTCGGCAAGGGCAGCACACAAACGCTGGCGAGCGGGCTGGCAACCGCCTTGCTGCAAGCCGGGCTCGCCATTGCCGCGATTGTGTTGATCGGGCGGCTGGCGCTCAAGCCGCTTTTCCGGCTGGTGGCGAGCGCGCGTTCAAACGAACTGCTGATCGCGGCCATTTTGTTTGTGATCGTTTTTAATGGCGTTTTGGCGGCGCAAGCAGGCCTTTCGATGGCGCTCGGCGCGTTTGTTGCCGGGCTTTTGCTCGCGGAAACCGAATACCGCAAGACCATCGAAGCGCTGATAGACCCCTTCAAGGGGTTGCTGCTCGGCGTTTTCTTTTTTGTGTTCGGCGTGGGGGTTGTTTGGCGCCAGATCGCGGCGCAACCGGGTACCGTGGTGCTGGCGCTTTTTGGGTTTTCCCTCCGCA
>CAZGKS010000228.1:0-3154 GCA_964526275.1 uncultured Methylobacterium sp.
TCATCATCCCCATCGAAATCAGGATGGATGAAACCACCAGATCAATGATCAGAAACGGTAAAAACAGCAGGAAGCCGATCTCGAACGCCCGGCGTAATTCAGAAATCATGAAGGCAGGCACCAGCACCTGCAAGGGCACGGCCTGCGGTTCTTGCGGGCGCGGTGCCCGGGAAAGCCCCAGAAACAATTCAAGATCGGTTGCGCGCACATGTTTGAGCATGAAGGTCTTGAACGGCGCGCTGGCCCGCTCGAAGGCTTCAACCTCGCGGATTTGCCCGGCGAGCAAGGGTTTTACGCCGTTCTCATAAGCGCTTTCAAAGGTCGGTGCCATCACAAAAGCGGTCAAAAAAAGCGCAAGCCCGGTAATGACCGCATTGGGCGGCACACTTTGTGTACCAAGCGCCGAACGCAGCAAGGAGAGCACGATCACAATGCGCGCGAACGAGGTCACCATCATTAGAATAGACGGCGCGAGCGAGAGCACCGTGAGCCCGGCGACCAATTGCAAGGCACGCTCGTTAATGCCGCCGGATCCATTGAAATTAAAGGAAAAATCTTGTGACACCGCAGGCAACGCCCATAGTATGAGCAGGCCGCAACAGCCCAAAGCGGCCAAGGCGATCCGGCGGACGGCCCCTGCTCGGCAGCAAACCAAAGCGCGCGGCCATGTTTTAAAGCGATATGTCATAACGCCCTTTTTCCGATCCCCTAGAGCAATTCCAGCGAAAGTGGGAACCGGTTTCGCGTCCGGAATTGCGTTAAAACAAAAAGATAGAGCATTTCAGGTGACTCACTCTTCGCCGGAAACGCCCTAGAGCGTTTTTGCTTTTTGTGGACTCATCAAGAGCAAAAACGCGTTTTTTTACATCGAGATAAGAGAGTGATGTTTTTCCGTTAAAACACGTCACTCTCTAGCGGTCCTGTCTCAATAGGTTGTTCACGGACTGGATCTGTTGTCTGTGGGTTTGACAAGACTCTACCGCCAGAGGGAATCAGCCCATGAAGTGTCGCAAGAATGCCAGAACGACACCGAAAATGCGAGCCTTTATCGTGGAGCGCCCAAGCATAAGCAGAATAATGCGGCAGGCAAAACGCTGCGCTCCCTATCAAGCGCGTTCGAGCGTTTTGCCTGCGTAACGTTCACGAGGCTCTTATCCAGAGCGTTTCCAGCGAAGATTGAATCGCCTGAAACGCTCTATCTCTTTGTTTTAAGGCAATTTTGGACGCGAAACCGGTTCCAACGATCGCTGGAATGGCTCTAGGGGAGGCGATTTGCCTGTCTCCTTCAAATCCTGTCCTTCTCATTCAAACCCCAAGGCGCGTTCGAGCGATTGGATGTCTGTGCGCGGCCCTTGCTGGTTTTGCAGTTGCTGCGTGAAGCTGGGGGCATCGATCCCCTGTGCGTTACCGGTTTGGTTCAGCGGCTTGTCCATGCGCACCACCTGGCCGGTGCTGGTATCTACCTGCACGGGGAAGCGACCGGCTTTGCCGTCTTCTCCGATCACCGTTACCATCATATCGAGCGTTTCTGCCCGTTCCGGCTTGCCGGTGAAGGTTTGCGGCCCTGCGCGCTCCAACCATTTGGGCGTGGGCGTGCCATCGGCCATATCGAGCATATAGACCTTCTCGGTGCCTTGATCGGTTTTGGGATCGGCCAGATGGATATTGACTAGCCCCTTGTTGACCTCCACCAAAATCGTGAATTTGGTGAAATTGTCCTCGAAGGTGGATTGGCGGAAAATCGCGTTCTGGAGTGCGGCAAGCCCGACACCGGAAAGCTGTTTTTCCTCCGGCGCAAGCCCGTTCCCGGTCTTTTGCACCATCGTGTCAATGTTGCGTACGGTCTGATGGATGACATCGCCATTCAGATTGGTATCTGCCGGGGTAATACTTCCCAATTGGCTCAAGCCATTGACCACCGAACGGATGGCCTGCTGGGTGAGAGACTGGGCATAAACCCCCGTTGAAGTGCTGGCTGAGGTGGTCATGCCAAGCGAGCCACCCTCTCCTTGGGGTTTGATCCCCAAAGAATCCATATTTGTGCCACCCAGCGACAGGAAGCTGTTGCGGATCGCATCGGGCGCAACCGGAACGGGGGCAGGCTCTGCCATAAAGACCGGAACGGTAAAGGTTGTGGTCTGCCCCGTATCATCGGTCACGCGGATAACGATCGTGCTGTCTCCGAAGGCCCCCGGATAAGGTGCGAAGCGATAGGCGCCTTCTGGTGTCAGGGTGAAATCTCCGTAGCTTGGGCCGGAAATCAGCTCGAAAGTCAGCGGTCCGCCATCGCCATCGCGGGCATCGATGGTGCCTGTACCGCCATTGGGCCCAAGATGGAGTACCAAGTTGGACGGCAATACCGGCGCATCCGGCACATTGACAATATCGGCAAAGGTCATCGTGCTTTCGAGATTCGAGCCATTGCCATCCGACACCGTAAAGCGGGCTTGCGGCACCGGCCCGGCATAATTGGGCGCGGGGACAAACAGGTAGGAACCATCTGGGTTGATCGTCAAGGTACCATACGGCACAACGGTCAAGGGTTGGCCGGGCGTGCCATGCTGCCCGCCGAAGGTGAAATCGGTCACCTGCACCACATCGCCATCGGGATCGGCAGAGGCGGTGAACAGCGCGCCGTTCAGCGGGGAATCCTCGCCCGGCGTGACGTTGAGCGGCGGGATGACCGGCGCATCATTGACCGGGGTGACATTGAACGTGATGGTATTGGCAACCGGATCGGTATCCACCCCGCCATTCGCTGTGCCGCCGTCATCCACCACCTTGAAGGTGAAGCTTGCCAGCCCCATGCCATTGGCATTGGTATCGGCGCGCCAGCCAAGATTGCCGATCTGGGCGGCGGAAATGACCTGCCCTGCGGTTACCGCCACGCCATTGAGCGTGAGCGCGCCGTTGGCGGGCAGCGTTGTGATCACAACGCCAGACAGGGTATGGGCCGGGCTGTCGGTGGGGTCGGTCAGGCCGAAATCTGTCGCGGTGAATGTGTGGGTAGTATCCTCGTCGAGTGTGATGGTCTTGTCTGCGCCCGAGGGCGCATCATTGACCGGGGTGACATTGAACGTGATCGTGTTGGCGGTTGGGTCGGTATCCACCCCGCCATTCGCTGTGCCGCCGTCATCCACCACCTTGAAGGTGA
>CAZGKS010000228.1:3254-3619 GCA_964526275.1 uncultured Methylobacterium sp.
TCGTCGAGTGTGATGGTCTTGTCTGCGCCCGAGGGCGCATCATTGACCGGGGTGATATTGAAGGAGACCAAAGCGGCTTCAGACCGGTTGGCGCCGCCCAAGTCCAGCGGACCGCTGTCGATGACACGGAAGGTGAAACCCTCCAGGGTGCCTTGGGCGTCAGCGGGCGGGGTCCAGCACAGGTGGCCCAAGTGGATCTGAACTGGAAGAATATAATCCCCCGCGTTGACTGGCATGCCAAACAGCGTGAGCGTGCCGGGCGGCAGGGTTTCAATCTCGATTGCAAGCAGGCTGTCTTGCCCGTTATCCAGAGGATCCGAGAACGGGAAATCGGCCAGTGTGAAGATATAGGGTTTATCTTCTAC
>CAZGKS010000229.1:0-3546 GCA_964526275.1 uncultured Methylobacterium sp.
GCTTCGAGCAGCGCGCAGCCTTTCCCCAAGCTGGAAGCCATTAGCGAGCGTCTGGAGCGAATCGACCGTGTGCTTGATAAGGCCGGGGATTCGCCGCTTGGAAATCTGGATGCGTTCTCCGAAAAACTGGACAAGGTAACCCGCGCCCTTGAAGGGGCTGGGAATGCGCCGCAAAAAGACCAGCAACAGATCCTTGGCATGCTGCAACAGCTGGCGCAAAAAATAGATGGGGTCAGCAAAGCCGAAGCGGATTCGCCAGCTTTGGATGCCCTGCATAAGGATGTGCGCAACGCGGTCACCCTGATGCAAGGGATGCAAGGCATGAGCGGCGATCCCGCCGCTTTGACCAGTATCGAGCGCGGTATCAGCGAATTGTTCGATATGATCGAGGATTCGCGCAAGGATATGCAGGCGCTTGCCCTGCGCGCTGCCGAAGAAGCGGCAAGCAAGGTCCAGAACGAGGATAGCGGCGATACCTTGGCCGCAGAAGGCCTGTTGCTCATCAAACGCGATCTGGGCGAGGTCCGCAACGCTCAAAGCGAAACCGACAAACACACCCGCGAAACCCTTGCAGCGCTCCATGCGACCTTGCAAACCATGGCAGGGCGGTTGAGCGAAATCGAAAGCCTGGCTTCTCGCCCCGCACAGGTTGTCATGGCACCGCCGCCAGTGGCGCCCGTTGCCCCCTCCATGATGCCGCCCATGCCGCCCGGCATGACAGCCACTTTGCCGCCGGGAACCCCCGGAAACCTGCAACCACAGGCCTATGCGCCCGCTTCCTATGCTCCCGGCGCCTATAATCCTGTATCTAGTGCCCCCGTACACGCGGCGCATGATCTGCTGGATGCTGTCGCTCCAACAGCGCGCAACGAGGACGTGGCTTCGGTCTTCGGGGCACCGGGTGACACCGCACCAACCCCGTATCAGCCGCCTAACCCAATGGTTGGCGCCCAGAATTCTCCAAAAGCGGCCAAAGCACCCGAATATAACATGGCCGATGATATGCCCCTGGAGCCGGGCATGTCGCCGAGAGATTTTTCAGGGGGCGCTCCCCCGACGATTGGGAACGACGATACCGGGCGCAACAACTTCATTGCGGCAGCACGCCGCGTGGCCCAAAATGCCAGCAACAATAGTGCCGGTATGTTGCTCTCGGAAGTCGACTCCAAAGGCGGAATTGGCAATACGATCCGGACCACGCTTACGCGACTGCGCAAACCTTTGCTGATCGGTTTGGCGGCTATCGTAATTTCTTTTGGGGCGCTTCGTCTGGCGGAAAGTGGCTTCGGGAGTGGCAATCCGCCCATTTCCAAACCTGCCGTGCAATCCAGCCGCTTGCAGGCCCCGAATGGTCAGCAAGATCCGCGCCTGCAAGGGAATGTGGCGCAAAACCGGCCTGTGCTTGCCCCGCGTATGGAAGCACCGTCTGCGCAGCCTACGGAGCCAACCTATACGGGGAGCTTGCCATCGCTCGCCAATGAGGGCAAAAACGAGGCACCTGCCGCTGAACTCGCCCCGCGCCCGGTTACCGAGACCCCCGATACCAAGCGTATCGAGCGTTTGGCCAGCACGACGCCCCCGGCGCCAAATTCTCCTTTGGCGCTGCAAACCGCGCCCGATATGGCGCGCTTAACGACCGGTGATCTCCAAGCAAGTGCGGAAGAACTGGTCCGGGAAAGTAACCTGCGCGGGCAAGATAAACTCAAGGAAGCGGCCCTCAGTGCCAATCCTTCTGCCTTGTACGAATTGGGCGCGCGCTATACCGATGGTCGCGGCGTGGGCCGTGACCCCAAATTAGGCGCGCGCTGGTTCGAGTTGGCGGCCAATCAAAACCATGCCCCATCCCAATATCGTTTGGGCGCTTTGTACCGGGAAGGGCGCGGGGTTACCCCCGATGCCGCCTTGGCGCGCAAATGGTTCGAAGCGGCCGCGGCACAAGGCAACATTCTGGCGATGCATAATACCGCCGTTCTTCTGGCGGAAGGGGCCAGCGGCGCCCCCGATTATGTCGGTGCCGCGCTTTGGTTCCGCAAAGCCGCAGAGCATGGCGTGCGCGATAGCCAGTTCAATGTCGGAATCTTGTTGGCGCGCGGGCTTGGTGTCAACCAGGATCTGGGGGAAGCCTATCGCTGGTTTGCGCTGGCGGCTTTGCAGGGGGATCCGGAAGCGGGCAAAAAGCGGGATGATGTCGCCGCGCGTCTGCCCAAAGATCGCCTTGCCAAGGAAAACGACCGGATCAAAGCCTACCGGGCGCAGATCCCTTCCCCGAAAGCCAATGATCCGGGGAATTGGGAAAAGAATGCAAAATCTGGCGCATAATACCAATGGTCCTTGAAAAAGACTCTCTGGTATTCGTCACGACAAGACCTTATCTCTTGATAAAATAAGGTAGTTTCTTTTCCTTCCATGGCCTTATGCGTCAGCATCCAAGGCCATTGGTATAATTCGTCTAGAGCGTTTCCAGCGATGGTTGAATCGCCGAAAACTCTCTATCTCTTTGTTTTAACGCAATTCCGGACGCGAAACCGGTTCCAACGATCGCTGGAATTGCTCTAGGGCATGACGTGTTTTTATGAAAACACATCCTGCGCTTATCTCGGTATGGAAGAACGTGTCTTTTGCTCTGGATGATTCCATCAAAAGCAAAAACGCTATAGAGCATTTTCCGATCGGACTGGATCAGAAACTCTAATTTATTGTTTTTACACGTTTTCGCTTGCGCGGTCCTTCGGTTTTTAACGCCAACCGGCGCCCATTTTGCTTCAAACCACTCTAAAAACGCTTATTTTATATAAGGAACCTGTATCCACCGGCGCGTAAAAGGCGTTATATACGCCACAATGCGCGCCTCAAGGATACGGTTTCAACCAGAATGCCCCTTTATTTGCCCATTGCCGAAATCTCGCTCAACCTGTTCACGTTGCTCTTTTTAGGCGGCGCGGTCGGGGTTGTCTCCGGGTTGTTCGGCGTTGGTGGCGGGTTTTTGCTCACGCCGCTTCTTATGTTTGTGGGCATTCCAGCCCCTGTCGCAGTTGCCAGCGCAAGCCTGCCGATTGCCGCTTCGGCCATTACAGGCGCGTTGAGCCATGCCCGCCGCAACGCTGTGGATTTTGAACTGGCGGCGGTGTTGATCGCGGGGGGATTTGGCGGCGCTGGCGCCGGGATCGTATTTTTTGAATGGATGCGCAAGCTTGGCCATCTCGATCTGATCATTGCGCTCTCTTATGTCACCTTGCTGGGGAGTGTCGGGGTTGGCATGCTGATCGAAAGCCTGCGGGCCTGGCTTAGCCCTAACTTGGCGCCCATCGGCGTTAATCCATCGCCGCAAAATCCCTTGGCACGACTTATCCGCGCGTTGCCCTGGCAACATCCTTTCACGCGGGCGCATGTGACCATCAGCTTGTTGCCTATCTTCGTGCTCGGCTTCGTGATCGGCTTTATCGGGTTGGTTCTGGGAATTGGCGGCGCCTTTATGCTCATCCCGGCCCTGATTTATCTGGTGCGCGTGCCGCTTGGTGTCGTAGTGGGTACCGTACAGGTGCAGAT
>CAZGKS010000230.1:0-3522 GCA_964526275.1 uncultured Methylobacterium sp.
AGAGGCTCAAAGCCGCCGTTTCGATTTTCGGTCGCGCAACCCCGGTCGAGCTGGAATTCAACCAGGTCGAAAAACTCAAGATGTGAGGGAAGGGCGTTCAGCGGCTCGCCTTCCGCAATTCTTGGGTCCGCAATTCTTGGGTCCGCAATTCTTGCCCCCCGGCGCAAAACCCGCCGGAAAACCATAATGGCCGTTGCGCTTTGGGGTGTCCTGTGGTACCGGCAACGCATCTTGGCGGTGCGGTTTGCACGATCAGGATGTTTCATTGCGTGGCAGGCGGTTGCTGTGGGGGTTCTCACCCCGTTGCACATCAAGCCAGACCACGGCCAGTAATCGCGGAAAGCCGGGTGAAAAACTGCGGCCCTTTCGTATATGGAGAGAAGAATGGCAAAAAAGATTATCGGCTTTATCAAGCTGCAAATCCCGGCCGGGGATGCAAAGCCTTCGCCCCCAGTAGGGCCGGCTTTGGGTCAGCGCGGCCTGAATATCATGGAATTCTGCAAGGCTTTCAACGCAAAGACCGCGCAGCTCGAAAAAGGCATGCCGATCCCGGTCGTCATCACCGCCTTTGCTGACCGCTCCTTCACCTTCGAGATGCGGCAGCCGCCGGTGACCTTTTTCCTTAAAAAGGCCGCTGGTCTTAAAATCGGCAAAAAGCCTGCTTCCGGCTCCAAAACACCGGGCAAAGGTGCGTTTGTTGGCAAGGTGAGCGAGGCGCAGATCGCCGACATCGCCAAAAACAAAATGGTCGATATGAATTGCGATTCGGCCGAAGCGGCCGCATCGATGATCCGTGGTTCCGCCCGCGCGATGGGCCTTGAGGTCGTGGGGTAACATCATGAAACAGCCAATCAACAAAGCAGACGCCAAGCAGCCCAAGCGCATCCGTGCCGCCCGTGAGGGCATTGAGCGCACCAAGCTTTACCCGCTCGAAGAAGCCGTGAAGATGGTCAAAGAGCGCGCCAGTGCGAAATTCGATGAAACCATCGAGATCGCCATGAATCTGGGCGTCGATCCTCGCCATGCCGACCAGATGGTGCGCGGCGTGTGCAACCTGCCCAACGGCTCCGGCCGTACCGTGCGGGTCGCCGTGTTCGCGCGCGGTGCCAAGGCCGATGAAGCCAAGGCCGCCGGGGCCGATATTGTCGGCGCCGAAGACCTGTTCGAGATCGTCAATGGCGGCAAGATCGAGTTCGATCGCGCGATCGCCACCCCGGATATGATGGGGATTGTCGGCCGTCTGGGTAAGGTGCTGGGCCCGCGCGGCCTGATGCCCAATCCGCGCGTTGGCACGGTTACCATGGATATTGCCGGGGCGGTGAAAGCCTCCAAGGGCGGCGCTGTGGAAGTCCGCGTTTAAAAAGCCGGGATTATCCATGGCGGCATCGGCAAGGCTTCCGTCGACCCGCAGGCGTTGGTACAAAATATCAAAGCCTTCGTGGATGCGGTCAACAAGGCCAAGCCCGCAGGCGCAAAAGGCACCTATTTGCAACGCATTGCCCTGTCCTCCTCCATGGGGCCCGGGGTGAAGGTCGAAATCAGCACGGCAACCGCCGCGTAAGCGGGGGTGTAAGCGGATAGGCGTTGCCAAGCTCATCTGGGCCAAGCTCATCTGGGCAATGCCTGCTCCGTAAAACGCCTTGCGCAGCTACAAAACCTCGCCTTCGGGCGGGGTTTTTTGTTTTCAGGGCGCATGCCGGTTCAAAACGGTGCTTTGGCGAGAAGCCTATGGCGCCATAAGAAAAACCTGCCATAAGCCAGCCGCTTTTGCGGAGGCACCTCAATAGCGCCAAAAGGCTAAAAAACAATATCGATCAATAGCTTGATATTGAGCGCAACAATCACAGCCGCAATCAACCCTGCCAGCAGGCTTAGCCAAAGCGGGGCGACAAATACCCCCAATTTGGCGCGCGAGGCGGTGAACATGACCAGCGGGATGATCGCAAAAGGCAGCTGCAACGCCAAGATGACTTGCGAGAACACGAGCAGCTTGCCCGCTTCCGCCGGGCCGTAATACCAGATCACCGCGATCGCCGGGGCAATCGCCAGCAGGCGGGTGATGAGCCGCCGCGCCCAGGGGGTTAGTCGCAGCTGGATAAACCCTTCCATCACGATCTGCCCGGCCATGGTTGCGGTGACCGTCGAGCTGAGCCCGCAGGCGAGCAGGGCAATGGCGAACAGGGTCGGCGCCAGCGATGCCCCCAGCAGGGATTGCAGCATCTCATGGGCGCGGCCAAGTTCTTCGATCTGGGTATGCCCGCCCTTATGGAAGGTCGCTGCCGCCAGAATAAGAATGGAGGCGTTGATGGTCAGCGCGAACATCAGCGCGAGGGTGGAATCGAGCGTGGCATAGCGCAAGGCTTCGCGTTTTTCGGCGTCGCTCTCGCCATAAGCGCGCGTCTGGACAATGCTCGAATGCAGATACAGGTTATGCGGCATCACCGTCGCCCCGATAATGCCCAAGGCCAGATACAGCCTATCGGGATCGCGCAGCACATCACTGGTCGGAGCAAACCCGCCCAGAACCGCCCGCCAATCCGGGTCAGCCAGAAGGATCTGCACGACAAAACACGCCGCTATGAGCGCCAGAAACGCGATAATAAGCGCCTCGATGCGGCGAAAGCCGCTGTTTTGCAGGTAGAGGATCAAAAACACATCCAGCGCGGTGATCACAATACCCCATTCCAGCGGTATGCCAAAGAGCAGGTTGAGCCCGATCGCGGTGCCGATCACCTCCGCCAGATCGGTCGCGCAAATGGCAAGCTCCGCCAGCACCCAGAGCGGCCAGACCAGCCAGCGGGGATACGCATCGCGGCATGCCTGCGCCAGATCGCGCCCCGCCCCGATGGCCAGCCGCGCTGCCAAGGCCTGCAACACAATCGCCATGAAATTGGAGAGCAGCACCACAAATAGCAGCGTGTAGCCGAACCGCGCCCCGCCCGCGAGCGAGGTCGCCCAGTTGCCCGGGTCCATATAGCCTACCGCGACCAGATACCCAGGCCCCAGAAACGCCAGAAACCGCCGCCAGCGCCCGGCCCCCTGCCCCACCGGTACGGTGCGGAACGATTGCAGAAGCGAGGGCTCCCCCACCGCGCGCCGCCAGCCATGCAAAATACCCGCCGCTTCTGGCCTCATATCCGCACCTGAAGAGGTATTTGTGCCGGAAGAAGTATCCGCGCCTAAAGAAGTATCCGATGCGTTACGCGCTCCCTTGCGCGCCGTTGGGGGAGGAGCCTTCGCTTGAGCCATGCTTCAAAGATGCATTCCGCACGCGGTTAAGTCAACCCGCACAGCCTATCTTGCCCCGGTTGGCCTGCATGTTCTGCGCGGCTTGGCGCTCACGCTTGCGCAAAAAACGCATCGATCGCGCGGTGATAGATGCGCGCGAGCACCTCCAGATCGGCAATTTCGGTGTGCTCATCCGTCTTATGCATGGTTTTGCCCACCACTCCCAGCTCGATCACCGGGCAATAGGCCTGAATGAACCGCGCATCGGAGGTGCCGCCCGTGGTCGAAAGCTTG
>CAZGKS010000231.1:0-3475 GCA_964526275.1 uncultured Methylobacterium sp.
GGGCTGCTTTTATGCCTTCAGATATGCCTTCAGGCGGTGCCGATGGTTTCGAACAAGGCGCATTCGAGCGCTTCGAGGGCGGTTTTGCCGAAATCAGCGATCAAGCGGAAAGCGGGCAGGAATTTTTCACAGTTTTCGCGCGCAAGGGCGATGAGGTTCTCGGCTTGCGCTTGCGAGGGCTGGGCGCCGCCATTGAGCAGCAAGGCATGGCGGAACACCAGCACCTGCTGGTCGGCTTCCAGCTCGAAATGCCCGGCCCAAAGCCGTGCATTGATGCGGGCCGTGAGCTTTAACCCCTCCATCTGGCGCTCCTTGGCGATCGGCAAATGCACGGCGCAGGCAATATGGAGCGCTTCGAGCGGGGGAAGCCAGGTAATATCGAGCGTATAGCGCCCTGCTTGCCCGATCAGCGGGAAGGAAATTTCGTCTGCATCGTAGCGCTCGAACGACCAGTCTTGCGCCAAGGCCATCTCCTCGAACAGATCGAGCGGATTTTTGGACAGGTTGCGAGGATCGGGGGAGGGCATCATGGCGCACACAGATGTTGCACGGGGCATATATGGGCGCATGGCCGCAATGCCCCGTTTGAGAGAGGGAACGCTTGAGAGACAAAACACGGGGAACACCAACAAGACACGCGCAAGATACGCTCGCCCGGCGTCATTCAGGGTAAAAACCTGTCGATACAGGGCGATCAGGCCCGCGAATCACGCTCATCAGAACTAGCACGGCGCGAATCGCGCTGTCTTGCATGCAAGTAAATTTTTTATGAAGTGTGGAAAACTTGGATGTTTAGGGTGTGCACAACCCCTTTGCTCGTAAGGGATAAGGGGCGCTGGGTTTTGGCGCGCCTGGTTTTTGGGCGCAGGTGCCATGCAGGCCCTCTATATGCAGGCCCTCTATATGGGGTGGCGGTGTGCGGGCGGCGATCAGGCGCTGGTTTTGCCTTCAAGCGCGGCCAACCTTGCGGCCAGCGCATCATTGGCGTTGCGGGCGGCAATGGCCATATCGCGCACAACCTCGAACTCCTCCCGCGTGACATAGCCGGCATCGCGCAGCATGCGCTCCAACTGGGTGCGCATGAAATTATCGGTCTCTTGCTTGACGCCTTGCGCCCGACCGGTGGCGTTGGTCATCAATTTGGCGAATTCGTCAAACAGCCGGTTGGGTTCGGTCATGGGGTACACCCTCTCCTGCGCGGTCGCTTCCGCATGGCAAGATAAATAGGCGCATGGGCGTTTCTTTTCAATCGGCAAGCGCTGGAATTTGCACCCGCGGGCGGTTCGGAGTTAAAAGATGCAAACAGATGCGAGGTGCTTGCGGTGATTCTTCCTGATTTCGACCCCGTTGCCGTGGCGATTGGTCCGTTTGTCGTGCGCTGGTATGCGCTGGCCTATATTGCGGGCCTGATTGGCGGGTGGGCCTATGCGCGCAAACTGGCGTGCACGACGCGGTTATGGGGGCGCGTTGCCCCGCCGGATCCGGCGCAGCTCGATGATCTGCTTGTGCAGGCGGCGTTGGGCGTGGTGATTGGCGGGCGGCTCGGCTTTGTGCTGTTTTATCATTTTGGCTATTATGCCGCCAACCCGCTGGAGATCGTGCAGGTATGGAAGGGCGGGATGTCGTTCCATGGCGGGCTGTTCGGGGCCGCCCTTGCCGTGATCTTGTTTGCGCGCCAGCGCGGGCTCAAGGCCCTGGCGATGCTCGATCTGGCGGCGGTGGTCGCGCCGCTGGGGGTTATGCTGGGGCGGTTCGCCAATTTTGTGAACGGGGAATTATGGGGCCGCGTGAGCGATGTGCCATGGGCGTTTGTGTTCAAACATGCCGGGCCGGAACTGCGCCACCCCAGCCAGCTTTATGAGGCAGGGCTTGAAGGGCTGGCCTTGCTGCTGGTGCTTGGGGTGCTGGTGCGGCGGGTGGGGTTTCATCGGCCGGGCTTATTGGCCGGGGTTTTCGGGGCAGGCTATGCGCTGGCCCGGATTTTCTGCGAGTTCTTTCGCGAGCCAGACCGGCATATCGGCTTTTTGGCCGGAGATTTTCTGACCATGGGGATGGTGCTCTCGGTGCCGATGTTCGTGCTGGGCGTGTGGTTGATCGCAAAAGCGCGCGGCAAGGGGGCGGCTGGTACGGGGGGGAGTGTTGCATGAACGCTTTGGCACAGGAGATCGCCGCGCAGATTGAAGCGCAAGGGCCGATGGGGGTCGATCGCTTCATGGCGCTGGCGCTGGCGCATCCGCGGTATGGCTATTACATGACGCGCGATCCGCTGGGCGCGGGGGGGGATTTTATCACCGCGCCCGAAATCAGCCAGATGTTCGGCGAATTATTGGGGTTGGCGCTGGCGATTTACTGGCAGCAAACGGGCTCCCCCAAGCGCGTGCATCTGGTGGAGCTGGGGCCGGGGCGCGGCACGCTGATGGTCGATGCGCTGCGGGCGGCCAAGGCGGTGCCGGAATTTTTCGAGGCTTTGCAGGTGCATCTGGTGGAAACCTCGCCGGTTTTGCGCAAAATACAGGCCAAAGCGCTTAAAAGCAGCGGAAAAAAGCCGTTTTGGCACGAGACCTTGGAGGGTGTGCCGCATAACGCGCCGCTTTTTGTGCTCGCCAACGAATTTTTTGATGCGCTGCCAGTGCGGCAATTCGAGCGACGGGGCAGCTTGTGGCATGAGCGGCTGGTTGGGCTCGGGGAGGCCGGGTTCCGGCTGGGGCTCAACCCGCAAGGGATCGAGGGGCCGGATTTATCGGCGCCGGAAGGGGCGGTTTTTGAAACCTCCCCCGCTTCCCTTGCCGTGATCGGGGTGTTGTCGCAGCGGCTGGTGGCGCAAGGCGGGCTGGCGTATGTGATCGATTATGGCCATGCGCGCCCCGGTTTCGGGGATACCGTGCAAGCGATGCAGGGGCATCACTTTGTCTCGCCGTTTGAAGCTCTGGGGGAGGTGGATATTACCGCCCATGTCGATTTTTCGGCGCTGGGCGGGGCCGCGTTGCGGCATGGCGCGCAGGTTTGGCCCATTCTCACCCAGGGGCGGTTTCTGGAGGCGTTGGGCATCCGGCATCGCGCCGAGATTTTAAAACGCAAGGCGGAGGATCCGGCGCAGATCGATGCGGCGGTGATGCGCCTGACCGCGATGGATGTGCGCGCCATGGGGGCCTTGTTCAAGGTGATGGCGATCACGGCGCCGGGGGGCGCGGCTCCGCCCGGCTTTGAGGGGTTATGACCATGGCGGGCAATATGGGTAAGCCGGAACAGGCCCTGCCGCAGGACGATTTGGCCATTGGTGGGGCCATAAATCCGGCAGGTGTGCCGTTTTTGCAGGCCGAAAACTTGCGGCAAGCGGGTATAAGCCACGCGTTTTTTACGCGGCAGGGCGGGGTATCGGGCGGAATTTATGCCTCGCTCAATGGCGGGCTTGGTTCGGATGATACCCTTGAGCATGTGCACGAAAACCGCGCGCGTATGGCGCATGCGCTTGGGG
>CAZGKS010000232.1:0-3467 GCA_964526275.1 uncultured Methylobacterium sp.
GCATGGCGTTGTCATGCCCCATTTTCTGATAGGTCAGATACGTATATAGGTCCCTTTTTTTATCAAGGGATAAGATCGTTTCGCAACAAATACCAAGCCGCCCTTTTTCAAGGACCTTTGGTATTATCCTCCCATGCAGCCAGGGTTTTTTCGGCGCATGATCCTTCACCTCCCTTGTTTTGCGGTGTGAACGCAGTTTCCCTCGGCTTTTCATACGCTCTTGCAACGCTTCGCCAAAGCGGGGCTTACAAGGCTGGACTTAAAAGCTAGAACGCTTCAAGATGCGCCAGATCCTCGCAGGCTGAAACCATCCCGTGGTTTAAACCAGCGGATTGGCGCAGGGGCCCGCCGCAAGCAGGCCTTGGCGCTTTCGCCATGACGGAGGTTGCAATGCCCTTTATCCAGCATCAGGATGTATCCTTGTTGGTCACGCAAGCTGGCGCTGCTGACCATCCGGCTCTTATGTTCTCGAATTCTTTGGGCACCACGCATCGCATGTGGGATGCGGTGGTGGCCGAACTGGGAGCAGAGTATCGCTGCATCCGCTATGATACGCGCGGGCATGGCGCTTCAACAAACGCCGCCCGGCCCTTCGAGATTGCCGATCTTGCCGCCGATGCGGTGGCGATTATGGACGCTTTGGGGCTTGAAAAGGTGCATTTTGTCGGGTTGTCGCTGGGCGGGATGACCGGACAAGCGCTGGCGATCCATTATCCGGAACGCTTGTCCTCGCTCGCTTTGCTGGCAACCACCGCTTTCATGCCTTCCGCGCAAGCCTGGCTCGATCGCGCCGCCTTGGTGCGCCAGCAAGGCATGGGCGCGATTTTGGAGGCCACGCTGCTACGCTGGTTCACGCCGGGATTTCTGGCACAAAACCCGCCGGTTATTGCCCGGATTGCCGATGATTTTCGCGCCATCGACCCGAACGGCTATGCGGCCTGCTGTGAAGCCATCGCCCGGATGGATTTGCGGGGCGGCTTGGGCACTATCCGCACGCCCACCTTGATCCTGGCTGGCGCGCAAGACCCGGCAACGCCGCCCGCCCTGTCGGAAGCCTTGCACGCGGCAATTGCAAAGTCGCAGATCAGGGTGCTGGACCCTGCGGCGCATCTTTTGGCAACCGAACGGCCACAAGACGTTGCCCACGCGCTTTCCCGCCATGTCGCTGCCGCCTTGCGATAAGGGGCGATAGGGGTATTTAACCGCGGAGTGCACATCCGAAGGTTGTGAATTTTTCACAAAGCAACCAAAAGATAAAAAATACATAAAATAATATTATTATATTATATAGTTTGTTTGTGTGATTTTTAAAAATATTTTAATCATGTTTAATGAAATTATAGCTCATAAATATGACGATATTCTTTTGCTTAATACATATTAAATTAATCGTTATAAAAAGATACATTGTATTTTATGCGTGATAACCCTGTTTTTACCCTCCGCAGGCACTGTGCCCGTGTTGTTGTTAACCGGCGGTTTTGTCATGCGTATCCTCCGCTCGGAAACGGCAAGCCTCAGGCCCCGGGAATCTGTCTCGCGTACCCGGTTGCCTGAACGTGATGGCTTGTGTTTTCGTAATCGTATCCTCAATGAGGATTGCCTCGAAGCGCTTGCAAAGCTCCCGCCGGAAAGTGTGGATCTTGTTTTCGCAGATCCGCCCTATAACCTGCAATTGGCGGGCGCCCTCACGCGGCCAGACCACAGCCGGGTCGATGCAGTGGATGACGCATGGGACCAATTCGCCTCCTTTGCGGAATATGATGCCTTCACAAAGGCTTGGCTGTCGGGTGTCCGCAAGGCCATGAAGCCGGATGCCACCTTGTTCGTCATCGGCTCGTATCACAATATCTTCCGGGTTGGCGCGATCTTGCAGGATCTGGGGTTCTGGATCCTCAACGATATTATCTGGCGCAAGGCCAATCCGATGCCGAATTTTCGCGGCCGCCGCTTCACCAACGCCCACGAAACCTTAATCTGGGCCGCGCGGGATGCGGGTGCGCGCAAATATACCTTCCATTATGAGGCGCTCAAAGCCGGCAATGAAGACGTGCAGGCGCGCTCGGACTGGTTTTTGCCGCTGTGCACCGGAGCGGAGCGCCTCAAAAACGACGATGGCGGCAAAACCCATCCCACCCAGAAACCCGAAGCGCTGTTGCAACGCGTGCTGATGAGCGCCAGCAATCCGGGGGATGTGGTGCTTGATCCGTTTTTCGGCACCGGCACCACCGGCGCTGTAGCCAAATTGCTCGGGCGCGATTTTATCGGGATCGAACGCGAAGCGGAATATGCGCAGGCCGCACAGGCGCGCATCGCCGCCGTGGTTCCGCTGCCCGCAGAGCTGCTGCACCAGCCGCCCACCAAGCGCGAAGAGCCCCGCATTGCCTTTGCAACCTTGGTCGAGGCGGGTGAAATCGCGCCAGGAACCGTTTTATACGATGCCAAACGGCGCTATAGCGCGCAAGTGCGCCCCGATGGCCAGGTGATGGCCGCAGGCATTATCGGCTCCATCCACAAGATCGGCGCGCTGGTGCAAGGCTTGCCTGCCTGCAATGGCTGGACTTTCTGGCATTATGAAATCGGGCAAGATGAAACCACGCAAGGGCTTGCCGTAATCGACACCTTGCGCGCCAAAGCCCGCGCCGCCAAAAAGGCCGCGTGAGCCTTCGCGAGATACGCTTAAGGAATAATCCTGCGCACGCGCAGTGCCAAGGCTGAATGGCCGCGACCAACCTCAATTCCGGGTTTACACCCGGTGCTTGCCTGAATTCCGGGTTTACACCCGGTGCTTGCCTGAATTCCGGGCTCACACCCGGTCTGTCGCCCCAACCTCCAGCGCGTAATCTTCCATCAAGGTGCGGCTGATATTGCCCGGCGTGAAGGTATAATCGGCGATTTGTGCGACCGGAGTAACCTCGGCGGCCGAACCACAGATAAAGCATTCGTTGAAGCTGGGGAGTTCTTCGGGCAGAATGCGCCGCTCGATCACCTCCATGCCGCGCTTGCGCGCCAGATCGATCACGCTTTGGCGGGTCAGGCCATTGAGAAAACAATCCGCGATCGGGGTATGGATCGCCCCATCCTTGGTGAAAAAGATATTGGCGCCGGTACATTCGGCCACCCGGCCTTGCCAATCGAGCATCATCGCATCCGAAAAACCGCGTTTTTCTGCACGGTGTTTGGAGATAGTGCAGATCATGTAAAGCCCGGCGGCCTTGGCGTGAACCGGCGCGCAGGCGGGATCCGGGCGGCGATATTCCGCAATATCGAGCTTGATGCCCTTCATTTTGGTCACAGGATCGAACATGGAAGGCCAGGTCCAGGTCGCGATGGCGACGTGAATGGTGTTGTTTTGCGCCGAAACGGCCATCATTTCCGAGCCCCGGAAGGCCACCGGGCGGATATATTGATCACCGCCGCCATTTTTTTCGAGAATCGCCTGCTTGGCCGCCGTGATCTGCGCCTTT
>CAZGKS010000233.1:0-3454 GCA_964526275.1 uncultured Methylobacterium sp.
GCATTGTCGTGCTGCTGCTTACCGGGCTTGCGCTTTCCGCGTTGGCGGGGGCGGGCACGGCGCTGGCGCTCAATCTTGCGCCCAACCCGTTTGCAGCGCTGGAGCTTAGCTTCTGGCTGATGGGCTCGCTCGAAGACCGGGCGATGACCCATGTGGCCATGGCCGCGCCGTTTTTGCTGCCCGGATGCGCGCTGTTGCTGGCGCAAGGGCCTGCCTTGCGGCTTTTGACGTTGGGGGAGGATGTCGCGCGCAGTTTGGGGCTTGAGCTGTTTCAGGTGCAGATCCGCGTGGTGACGGGCGTTGCGTTGTGCGTGGGGGCGGGGGTGGCGGTGGCCGGGGCGATCGGGTTTGTTGGGCTCGTGGCCCCGCATCTGGTGCGGCGGTTTTTCGGGGCGGATCCGGGGCGGATTTTGCTCCCCGCCGGTCTGGCGGGGGCGGCCATGCTGCAAGGCGCGGATTTGCTGGTGCGCCTGGTGCCCGCTTTGGCGGATGTCAAGCTTGGGGTCTTGACCGCCTTGGTAGGGTTGCCGTTTTTTTTACACAAAATTATGCAGGAGCGGCGCGCTTTGGCGGAGCGGGGCCTATGATGGCCCTTGGTGTACCCCTTGGCGCGTCCCTTTCCGCGCCTGCGGCGAGTGCTGGCGCTGGCCCGCAGCTTGGCGGGGTGCATATCGCGTGCGGGCCGCATCTAAGGCTCGATATTCCGGAGCTGGCGTTCAAGGCGGGCGCGCTTACCGCGTTGGTTGGCCCTAATGGCGTTGGCAAATCGACCCTGATGCGCGTGATGGCGGGGCTGGCCCCGGCCCGCGCGCGCTTTATGTTGGGCGGGGTCGATCTGCTGCACCTCAAACCCGCTTTGCGCGCGCGCCAGATCGCCTATTTGCCGCAACAGGCGCAGATCCACTGGCCGCTCAGCGTGCGTGAGATTGTCGGGCTGGGGGGCGCCGATGCGGCAGCGGTGGCCCATGCCATGGCGCAAACCGGGGTCGAGGCGTTTTATGCGCGTGCAGCGACCGATTTGTCGGGCGGCGAGCAGGCGCGGGTGGTTCTGGCGCGGTTTTTAGCCAGTTCCGCGCCGGTTCTGCTGGCCGATGAACCCATCGCGGCGCTGGATCCGGCGTGGCAATTGCGCATTCTGGCGTTGTTGCGGGCGCGGGCGCAAGCGGGCGTGTGCGCTATCGTGGTGCTGCATGATCTCACCCTTGCCGCCCGCTTCGCCGATGAGATCGTGCTGCTTTCAGGCGGGCGGGTGCTGGCGCAAGGCCCGGCAGAGACCGTGTTCACGCCGCAGCTGTTGGCGCATGCTTACGGGATCGAAGCGCAATTTCCGGTAGTGGCGGGGCATACGCTGGTTGTGCCCTGGCAACCGCTATGAGAGTGCGGCGCGGGCGCTTGGGCGCGCGTCTTTTGGGCAACAGGGCGCTGGCCTTTGCGCTGGTTATGGCGTTTTGCATGCCGGTGCTCGCCCAAACACCCACGCAACCACATCCGGCGCGTATCGCCTCGCTTAACCTGTGCCTTGATCAATTTTTGATCGCTTTTGCCCCGCCAGAGCGGATCGCCGCGCTTAGCCCATTTGCGCGCAACCCTGCGCTTTCGCAAGGGGCCAAAGCGGCGCAGACCTTGCCGGTGCTTTCCGCACAGGCGGAAAATTTATTGACCCTTCACGCTGATCTGGTGGTGAGCGATGCCTATGCCAAGCCCGCAACCCGCGCCTTGCTCACCCGGCTGGGGGTGCGGGTAGAGGTGTTTCCCCATGCCGATTCGGTGGCGGAAACCATGCGGCAGATTACCCTGTTTGGCGCGCTGACCGGGCAGGAAGTGGCGGCGCAAGCGCGCCTTGCGGCCATTGAAACCGCGTTGGAGCGGCTGCGAAAGGCGCCCAAACGGCGGCTTGTCGCGCTTTCCCGCCGGGGTTGGGTGGCGCCCGCTGCCAGCCTGCTGGGCGATTTGATGGCGCAAGCGGGCGCGCAGAACGGCGCGGAAACGCTGTTTTTTCGCGCCAATGGCACGGTGCCGCTTGAAAGCCTGATCGCCAACGCACCCGATGCGTTGGTGGTCTCGCAAGCGGATCTGATGGTGGAAGATCAAGGCACGGCCTTGCTCGCGCATCCGGCGTTGGTGCGGCTGTTTCCGCCCGAGCGCCGGATCGTGCTGCCCGAACCCCTCACGCTTTGCGGCGGGCCAAGGCTGGATGAGGCGATCGATCTTTTTGCCCAGCAGCTTATGCGCATCCCGCCGCGTTCTTCCCCGTGATACTGGCACCGGGGGCTTAAAAAGCGAGGGCAGATTTTTGAACGGTGCAGGGTGCGAATTTGTTTGCAAAAGGCGTGTGGCTCACCCAGAAGCGTTTTACCTATAGCGTTTTGTCCAAAGCGTTCTATCCATGCTGCCCACATGTTTGGGGTACGCCCGATACCGGGTGGAAGCCCAAGCGGGGCAGGGGGCCTTATCTGGAGAACCGTTTGTCATGACAACGTTTCGTGCTGCCCCGCTGGTTGTGGTTGTCGATGACGATGCCGCGATCCGCCTGATCGTGAGTGAGGCGTTGAGCCGCGCCGGGTTTAGGGTCGAACAGGCGCAAAGCGTGGGCGGGCTTGAACGCGCGATCAGCGCGCATCATCCCGATCTGGTGGTGAGCGATGTCGGTCTGCCCGATGGCTCGTTGTTTGAATGGTTGCCGCGCCTCAAAAAACGCCATCCCGCGCTGCCGATTGTGGTGATGAGCGCGCAAAATACGTTCATGACCGCTTTGCGCGCCGCTGAACTGGGCGCGCATGATTATCTGGCCAAACCGTTTGACCTCAATGAATTGGTGCGGCTGGCGCGCGCCGCGCTCACGCTAGGGCAGGGCGGGGTTGCGCAAGCCGGATCAGGGGGCGCTGAAGGGGCGCAAAACACCGCACAGGCCGGCAATTTTGAAGAAAACCTGCCCTTTATCGGGCGTTCTGCCCCCATGCAGGCGCTATATCGTACCTTAGCGCGGCTGATGGGCACGCAATTGCCGGTGCTGATAACCGGAGAGGCCGGGACCGGCAAGGCCCTTGCCGCGCGCGCGCTGCATGATTTCGGCAAGCGGCGCCAAGGCCCGTTCATTGCGGTTTCTGTGGCGGCTTTGCCGCGCGATCAAGTGAGTGCGGCGCTGTTCGGGCGCGCACATCCGGATGGCAGCGTGCAGGCCGGGGCATGCGGGCAGGCGCAGGGCGGCACCTTGTTTGTGGATGAAATTGGCGATCTGCCCATGGAGGCGCAAACGCGGCTGCTGCAGGTGCTTCAGACGCATGAATTCCAGCCTCTGGATACGCATACGGCTGTGCGGGCGGATTTTCGGTTCGTTGCCGCTTCCCGGCATGCGCTCGCGGCCATGGTGGCGGAGGAAAAATTCCGCGAAGATCTCTATTATCGCTTAAGCATCGTGCCGTTGCGCATGCCGCCTTTGCGCGAGCGGGCCGAT
>CAZGKS010000234.1:0-3433 GCA_964526275.1 uncultured Methylobacterium sp.
GCCAATGCCCACCGCGTGGCTCCCTTGCCCTGGAAAAAAAATTTCTTTTTTTGCATTAAGCTCCTCCTGTTTTTCTCCTATTGCGAGGGCTGGCCCATAAAGTCAAGCGGCGGGGTGTGCGCAACCTCTCTTCTGCGCGGCCTTGGCACGTTAATCCCCGGTTTTGCGCTTGCCAAACGCGGCCGGATGCGCTAGGCGGACAGCTTCCTGACGGTCGGTGGCTGGACGGAGAGCATAGCCCAGCGCAAGCTGTGTGCCGTGCAGGGGTTTCGCATCCCGGTCTCCCGTGTCAACGCCTTCGTGATTTTCTGCGGGCCTTCCAGGGCTCGAAGGGTTTTACGCCGCAGGAGAAGCGCTTGAACGCAAAAACCAAAGAAGGCTAACATGGCACTTTACGAACACGTTTTCCTGGCTCGCCAGGACGTGAGCGCGCAGCAAGTCGAAGCGATGACGGAAACCTACAAGGCCGTTATCGAAGCGCATGGCGGCGTGGTCACCAAGGTGGAATATTGGGGGGTAAAGCCCCTCGCCTACCGTATCAAGAAAAACCGCAAGGCGCATTTTGCGCTGTTCAACCTCGATGCCCCGGCAAAAGCCGTCGCCGAGATGGAACGGCAAATGGCGATCAACGAGGATATCTTGCGCACCATGACCCTCAAGGTCGAGGAACTGGAAGATGGCCCCTCCGCCATGATGCAGCGCCGGGACCGCGAAGAGCGCTCGGATCGGGGCGATCGCCCGGACCGTGGCGACCGCCCGGATCGTGGCGAGCGTTCAGACCGTCCGCGCCGCCGCGACCGTGAGGAAGCCGTAGAGACATCCTTTGAAGAGGAAGTGGTATGACCGAAGTTGCCACCCCCGCCCGTCGGACATTCTTTCGCCGCCGTAAATCCTGCCCCTTCGCGGGGTCGGATGCGCCGAAAATCGACTATAAGGACGTAAAATTGCTCTCGCGCTACATTTCCGAGCGCGGCAAGATCGTCCCTTCGCGCATCACGGCGGTTTCCGCCAAAAAGCAACGCGAGCTGGCGCAAGCCATCAAGCGTGCGCGGGTATTGGGGCTGCTGCCCTACGTGATCCGCTAAGCGCAACGCTTTAGCTTAGCAAGGTTTTGGCCCGTATCTGGTTGCGCCAAAGCCCTTGCAGGCCCGAACGGGCGCTTGATGGTGCAAACCCTTTCGCCCCCCTATTCCCGCCGGATTGACCCTCTTTCCGGCGGTTCTAAACCGATTTTGTGCGCCCTGCAGTATGTATCCCGCAGCGCTGTACTTTTTCGTCTTGTTGGAGCGGGCTTTGCCCCGTTTCTAACCGCACGCTTTGGCACGCCGATTTGGCATGTCAGGTGTTTTGACGCGGGACAGCACCGATGCAACCATCCCTTTCCCCAGGCGCCCTCCCCGGGCCCTCTTATGGCCAGGTCTTGTTCTGGTCGGCAATGGCCGGGCTGGTCAGCGCGCTCATGTCGGGAAACCTTGTCGCCCTCCCGCTTGTTTTTTACATTGCACCCGCTTTTGCCAGCATGCCGCTGTTTGCGGTCGGGTTTCGGGTGCATCCGCTGGCGGCTTTTCTGGCAGCGCTGGTGGCGTTGATTTTGCTCCTTGGCCCGTTCTTTTTTTCTGCCCAACCCCTTAAACCCGCTT
The DNA here is from genome assembly GCA_964526275.1 of uncultured Methylobacterium sp. Taxonomy (GTDB): domain Bacteria; phylum Pseudomonadota; class Alphaproteobacteria; order Rhizobiales; family Beijerinckiaceae; genus Rhabdaerophilum. Next base: position 1,641 of record CAZGKS010000234.1, read on the forward strand.
TAGGCGGGTTGATCACGCTGGCCTTTTGCCTGTTGCACGCCGTGCCCGCCATCGGCCTGAGCACCCTGATCTGGTATCTGTTCCGCTCTGCACCGGCGCGCGCTTATGCAGATAAGCCCGGCGAGAAAATGGGCATGACGGTTATCGCGCTCTTGGCGTATTTTACCCTGCTGTGCACGCTGGCGGTCTTGCTGTTGCAAGCGGAATTATTCGCAGCGTTGGAGCAATTGGCGAAAATTGTCCAAAAAGACAATCCCGATTTCTACCTGCCAAAAGCGCCCCACGCTACCACAGAGGAAGACACCCTGCTGCTTGCCCGGATCATCCTGCCGCTGATGACGGCATTTTTGTTTTTTTGCACGCTGGTTGCTGCAATGTTCGGGCACAAAATCGCAAATTCTGCTCGCAATAGCGCGATCCGTCTGCCCGATTACCGCCTGTTTGCTTTGCCTCAAGGCGCCCTGATGCTCACTGGCCTTACCGCTTTGGCCATGACGATTGGGCAGGGCGCAGTGGAATTTATGGGCGCGGCTGCTTTTGCCATGTTGAGCCTTGTATGGGCCCTGCAAGGGCTGGCGGTTCTCCATGCGCTGAGCGCAGATTGGCGCACACGCACTATTGGTTTGGCCCTGATATGGGGGCTGCTCTTCTTGTTTTTACCGCTTGTTCTGGTGCCCGCTTTACTGGGGGTTGCCGATCATCTGTTCCGTTTTCGTGACAAACAAACCCCTCAATCCCGTTTTTAAAGGAGAACCACCATGGAAGTCATTTTGCTCGAACGCGTTGCCAAGCTTGGCCAGATGGGCGAAGTTGTGCGCGTAAAGGACGGGTACGCTCGTAATTTTCTGCTGCCGCGCAAAAAAGCCCTGCGCGCCACCGATGCCAACCGCGAGAAATTCGCGGCCCTGCGCGCCCAACTGGAAGCGACCAATCTGGAGCGCCGCAAGGACGCCGATGCCGTTGCCGCCAAACTCGATGGCAAGAGCTTTGCGCTCATCCGCCAGGCGGGCGAATCGGGCGTGCTTTACGGTTCGGTTTCTGCACGCGATCTGTCCGAAATCCTGACCGCAGGCGGCTTCACCGTTGCCCGCAGCCAGATCGCCATTGAATCCCCGATCAAAACCTTAGGGCTGCATATGCTCGGCGTGGCGCTGCATCCGGAAGTGACCGCCAAGGTGACGATCAACGTCGCCCGCTCGGCGGAAGAAGCCGAACGGCAAGCGCGCGGCGAGAACGTGCTCACGCGTGAGGTCGATAATCTAGAAGATCTGGGGCTGGAAATCGGCGCTGCTTTGGCGGAAGCGGGCCCCCACGCTGAAATGTAAGGCTTGCCTTCGTAAATTTTGCCTTCGGTAAACCTTGGCGCGTGCCTTTACGTTTTGGCGCGCGCTCTTGCCGCGGCATGCGCGCCTTGCCTGCCTACCCCCTTGCTTGCCTGCCTACCCCTTGTGTGGATAGCGGGCATGACACCGCAAACAAACCGCAAGGCACCCCAAAAAAGTGCAAAAAAACCCTCCGGATTCGCTCCGGAGGGTTTTTTTTACAGCTCTTGCGCGCAAAGCGCGACAAGGCGCCCAAGGCGCGCTAACCAGACGAGAGCGCCCGTGCCAAGATGAGTCGCAAGCGAACCTTGTGGCGAGTTTTTCGCGGAATACCGTTTTCTGCCCCCCGTTTTTCTCCCAGAGCCTACCCCGCCCAAAAGCCTGTCCCCCGCATGAGAACCTCCCCCGCATGAATACCTCGCTTGCCCGCCTGGAGCCTCCCGCCACCGAGATTCTCCGCCTCTCCCCCCA
>CAZGKS010000235.1:0-3194 GCA_964526275.1 uncultured Methylobacterium sp.
CGGATCCGTTTTTTAAAGCGATTGAGCGGGTCAGCCAGGGGGTGTTCGAGCCGTTGGAAGGGGGCGGGCGCTGCGTGTGCTTCAAAGATGCCAAGGCGGCCAGCGATGAGCCGAATTTATGGCATCTGGTACCAAAAACAAAGGGGAAAGCCGCATGAGATCCGCCAGTTTGGCCTCTCCTGCCTTCGGGATGCGCGCAGGCGGGGGGTATCTCCGGAAAGTATGGGCGCTTGGTGTGCGCCTGTTTGTTGCGCTAAGCCAGATCCGTCTTACGCGCATGCGGAGGATTGTGGGCGTGTTATGCGCGGGGGCCTTGGTGATTGTGCTCAATGCGCTCGTGCTGCAAAAAGGCAAGCACCCAGCGCCGATGTTTCGCAATTTGAAGGAAAATGCGGCTGCAAACCGGGGGTCAGAGCCGATCCAGGCGGTAGGCGTGCCCTTGCCCCCCATGCGGCCGCTTGAGGCTAAACCGGGCGAGGGGCGCGCAGGCGAGGCGCGATCCGGGGCAAAAGCGCCGGGCATTGCCTCGGCGGCCCAGGCCGATAAAACGCGCGCAGAGCCCAATGATGTGTTGATCGGGGAGATCCAGAGTGAGCTTGCCCGCCGGGGTTTTTACAAGGGCGAGATCGATTCGCGTGTGCATCCGGCGTTGGTGCAGGCCATTCGCGAGTTCCAGTTCGCCAATCGGCTGGGGGTGGATGGCAAACCCGATGAAGCGCTGCTGATGCAGATTATCGCCACCAAGGTCAGCGCGCGCGATGAAATTGCCGATGTGATCGCAAGGGCCAAAACCGCCGGTGAGGAGCGCTCGCTGCGCGGAATCCAGGATCTGCAACGCGCGCTCAACAAGGCCGGGTTCGGGCCGATTGCGGAAGACGGGGCCTTTGGCCCTTCCAGCAAAGCGGCGTTGATGCGGTTTGAAGTGGCCCATAACCTGCCCCAAAAAGGCGAACCGCGCGGGGCGGTTATCCGCGCGCTCAGCGTGGCCAGCGGGGTTGCTATCGCCCCGTAAGGCTCGCCAAGGGGCCATCTGGGTGCGGGGTTTCTGGATTTAAAATCCATTTTTCAGGTGTCTGGCGGTTTCTCCCACTTTGGTCTAAGGTTGCACCATCCCTGCCGCTGGCGCCGGTGTTGTGTGCATCCGGGTGCCCTGACCTGAGTGTGCCATGACCGCTGTTTCACCGCTTGTCGTTTCGCCGATTACCGATTTTGCACCGCAAACGCTGCTGCGGCTGGCTATCCGTGCGGCGTATCGCCCCTCTGCTTGATCTGGCGAGCCTGCCTGCGGCGCAAAGCGTGCAGGTGCAGGCGCGCGCGCGCAGCTTGGTGACCGCCTTGCGCGCCAAAACGCGGTCGGGCGGGGTGGAGGGGCTCATCCATGAATATTCGCTCTCCTCGCAGGAGGGGGTGGCGCTGATGTGTCTGGCGGAGGCGTTGCTGCGCATCCCCGACAATGCCACGCGCGATGCTTTGATCCGCGATAAAATTGCGGGCGGGGACTGGCGGGCGCATTTGGGCAAGAGCCCTTCGCTGTTTGTCAATGCGGCCACCTGGGGGTTGCTGCTCACCGGCAAGCTGACCGCTACCGCCTCGGAGGCCTCGTTGGGCGCCGCGCTGACGCGGTTGGTGGCGCGCGGGGGCGAGCCGGTTATCCGGCGCGGGACCGACCTTGCCATGCGCATGATGGGCGAGCAGTTTGTTACCGGCCAGACGATTGGCGAGGCTTTGGTCCATGCCCGCGCCATGGAGGCCAAGGGGTTTCGCTATTCCTATGATATGCTGGGGGAAGCGGCCACCACCGCCGAAGATGCCGCCCGGTATTACGCCGCCTATGAAACCGCCATCCACGCGATCGGGCAGGCCAGCGCCGGGCGCGGCATTTATGACGGGCCGGGGATTTCGATCAAATTATCGGCGTTGCATCCGCGCTATGGGCGGGCGCAGCGGGCGCGGGGCCTGCAAGAATTGCTGCCCCGTCTCAAGACCCTGGCGGGCTTGGCCAAACGTTACGAAATTGGTCTCAATATCGATGCTGAGGAAGCCGAAAGGCTCGATTTCTCGCTCGATCTGCTCGAAGCCCTGGCGGTTGACCCTGATCTTGCAGGCTGGAACGGGCTTGGATTTGTTATCCAAGCCTATGGCAAACGCTGCCCGTTTGTGATCGATTGGCTGGTGGATCTGGCGCGCCGGAGCGGGCGGCGGCTCATGGTGCGGCTGGTCAAGGGGGCGTATTGGGACAGTGAAATCAAGCGTGCGCAGGTGGATGGGCAGGCCGATTTTCCGGTCTTTACGCGCAAGGTGCATACGGATGTGTCGTATCTGGCGTGTGCGCGTAAATTATTGGCGGCGCCCGATGCGATCTTTGCGCAATTTGCCACCCATAACGCCCAGACCTTGAGCGCGGTGATGGCGCTGGCGGGACCCAATTTCTACCACGGGCAATATGAATTCCAATGCCTGCATGGCATGGGGGAACCGCTCTATGAAGAGGTGGTGGGGGAGAGCAAACTGGGGCGTCCGTGCCGTATCTATGCGCCGGTGGGCAGCCATGAGACCCTGCTCGCGTATTTAGTGCGGCGCTTGCTCGAAAACGGTGCCAATACGTCGTTTGTCAACCGCATCGCCGACCCATTGGTGCCACTCGACAGCTTGATCGAAGACCCGGTGATGCAGGTGCGCGCCATGCCGCTGCCCGGCGCGCCGCACCCGGCTATTTGTGCGCCGCGTGCGCTTTATGGGGTTACGCGCGCCAATTCGGCCGGGCTCGATTTTACCTGCGAGGAAACCCTTGCTGCGCTCGATCAAGCGATGGGGATGCGCGCCAAATCCGGTGTTATTGCCGCCTCTGATCTTCCCGGTGCGGGCTTGGTGCACGATGTCCTCAACCCGGCAGATCTGCGCGAGCGGGTGGGGCAGGTGCGGTTTATGCCGCCTGCGGGGGTGGAGGCGGCTATGGCGCGGGCGGTGCATTCCGGCTGGGGCGCGCTGGGGGTGGAAATGCGCGCGGGGCTTTTGCTCAAGGCGGCCGATGCGCTTGAAGCGCAAACGCTGCCCTTTATCGCGCTGATTGTGCGCGAGGCGGGTAAATCCTATGCCAATGCTTTGGCGGAAGTGCGCGAGGCGGTCGATTTTCTGCGCTATTATGCCACGGAGAGTTTGCGCATCCTGCGCGGCGCGCGCGCGCAGCCTTTGGG
>CAZGKS010000235.1:3204-3419 GCA_964526275.1 uncultured Methylobacterium sp.
CCCGCTGGCGATCTTCACCGGGCAGGTTGCGGCGGCTTTGGTGGCGGGCAATGCCGTGCTGGCCAAACCGGCCGAAGAAACCCCGCTGGTAGCCGCCGAAGCCGTGCGGCTGCTGCATGCGGCAGGCGTGCCGGAGGATGCGTTGCAGCTTGTGCCGGGCGATGGCGCGATCGGGGCGGCGTTGGTGGCGCATGCGCAGACCGGCGGTGTGGTGT
>CAZGKS010000236.1:0-3379 GCA_964526275.1 uncultured Methylobacterium sp.
GATCTTCACGAGCTGCAACACTTATCTCCTGCGCAAGCATTTCCATTGGGTCTTTTGGGCGAGGCACCTCGACGCCGTTCTTCACCGCAAAGATGGCAATCTTCTTGGGGTCAAGCTCGGTCTCACCAGTCTTAGCGCGATACAATGCGATGATCTTCTGAAGCTGCTTTTTACCAGCCATGGCAATGATCCTTTACGTCTCTATAGGGTGGATATTCCCCCACCCGTCAACTTCGGCGGTGGGCAAGATGAACTCTCGAACGCTGGCTAAGTGGTTACGGAAATGGGTAAATTTACCTGTGCGAAATTGAAGTTGCCCCGCCACTAGACCCGGGTGAACCCTCAACACTTTTGCGAAGCCGATCAAATCGCGCTCTGAAAAATACGGGGCTTTTCGAGCGATAAATGCGTCCATATCTCGCTTAGGAACGCAAAATTCCCTCGCGGCTTCATTGGCTAAGCGCTCCTGCTCTTCAAGCTCGCTGTCGGGGTGGTGCCCAACATCAATGTCGATAATCGGCTTTTGCATTCCGTCTCGCCTACGGACATGCTCAAGCTCGTGACGCAAGACAAATAGGAAGTTATCAATCCGGTTGAACCGAATGGACATTCCAATGACTGGATTGTGCTCGTTGAGCCAGAAGCACACACCGTCGATTTTCCCACCGTGAAGCCCTTCAACCGCAACAAAACGAATACCACATTCCGCGAGAATTTTTGGAACGCGCTCCATGTGTTCAGGGTGAGCGCGCAGGAGAGATATTCGGCTAATCGCTTCATCGACCTTCTTTGGGGAGAATGGTGCGATAATCATTTCGCTTGCGATGGTCTTGACCCTATGAAGCCAAACCAATTGAGCCGGGGTCGGCTCTCGCCCCCCGTCAGTCTTCTTAGCCGCAAATGCAAACGCAGTTGAATCTTCGACGCGGTTAACTTTGAAAAATCGACAAAGGGCGGCTTCAATGATTTGTGGGTCGCGCGCGTCTTCAGCTTCCAGCCAACCGCGCTTGATCATTTCTTGCACTGGAAGGTTCCCGTAAATTTTGGCGCGGATTGCGCGCTTGGGGTCTGGCCTTGCCTCAATGCGCGCCTTCGCCAGATCGTAGCTTCCTTGCAGGGCCAAAAACCGTTGCGCTGGCACCCCAAATACTTCTTCTAAGGTGATAGCCATTGAAGCGTCGATCGGTCGCTTGTCGCCTGCCATTTTACTGACGATAGGTTCGTTAATTCCAAGCACCATTGCCAAGACGCGATTTGACCATCCGCGCTCGTCAAGAAGCTCGGTAATCAGTTGCCCTGGCGTGCGTGCATCATCGTCGGCCATCGTCATTTCTCCTATATATCATGTTTGCGCAAAAAGGCAAACTGACCAAAATGCTTGACTTATTATACGAAGCTGGTAATGAAGGCTTTATGAACAAGCTTGACGCTGCCACCCGCGCCCAAATTCTCCACCTTCTTTGTGAAGGCCAGTCGATCCGCGCAATCACGCGATTGACGAAAGCCAGCAAGAACACAGTCATCAAGCTGCTGGTTGATGCTGGCAAGGCGTGTATGGCCTACCATGATGCCAATGTGCAGGACGTGAAGGCAAAGCGTATTCAGGTCGATGAAATCTGGTCATTCACCTACGCCAAGCAAAAAAACGTTGCCGCAGCCAAGGCCGCGCCGGATGGCGCTGGTGACACTTGGACATGGACGGCTATTGATGCCGACAGCAAACTAATCGTCTCGTATTTCGTTGGCGGGCGTGATGGCGAATGCGCCATGTGGCTCATGGACGATTTGCGTTCGCGCCTCGCCAATCGCGTTCAGCTCACCAGCGATGGCCACAAAGCCTATCTGGAAGCCGTTGAAGGCGCGTTCGGTGATGATATTGATTACGCGATGTTGGTGAAAATCTATGGCGCGTCATCCGATAGCGCCAAGGGGCGTTACAGCCCCGCTGAATGCACTGGCGCTCGGAAGGAGCGCATCACCGGCAATCCAGACAAAGCACATGTCAGCACGTCCTATGCAGAGCGCCAGAATAAAACCATGCGGATGCACATGCGCCGCTTCACTCGCCTGACTGATGGTTTCTCGAAGAAGGTTGAGAACCACGCCTATGCCGTTGCGCTCCACATGATGTATTACAACTTCGTCCGCATCCACACGACGCTTCGCCAAACGCCAGCAATGGCTGCTGGTGTCTCTTCCCGCCTTTGGGAGATTGGTGATATTGTGAAGCTGGTTGAAAATGCGGAAGTGAAGCCCACGAAACGCGGCCCTTACAAAAAACAAATTTCAAACTGACCCACTACCTCGTTTCGTTTGTCCTTGACAAATCCACCCGACATCTCTAACAGCGCAACTGGGCCAGCCCTCCCCAATGAGGGTCGCTCATCTGTGAGGATGGAGAAAACTGATGGCAAACACTGCCCCCGCCGCGCTGCCGCGCGTGCCGAATTTTTCGTCTGGCCCCTGCGCAAAGCGCCCCGGCTGGACCCTTAAAGCGCTTGGCAATGCCCCGCTTGGCCGTTCGCATCGCGCGAAAATCGGCAAGGACAAACTCAAACGCGCCATTGATCTGACCCGCGAGGTCTTGCAGGTGCCCGCCGATTACCGCATCGGCATTGTTCCCGCCTCCGATACCGGCGCGGTTGAAATGGCCCTGTGGTCCCTGCTCGGGGCCCGCCCGGTCACGATGCTCGCTTGGGAAAGCTTCGGCGAAGGCTGGGTAACCGATGTCACCAAGCAATTAAAGCTGGCTGAATGCGAGGTGGTCACCGCGCCTTATGGCCAATTGCCCAATCTCAAGAAAATCGACACCGTGAACCGCGACGTGGTGTTCACCTGGAACGGCACGACCTCTGGCGTGCGCGTGCCCGATGCCGATTGGATCGCCGCCGACCGCAAAGGCCTGACCATCTGCGATGCGACCTCCGCCGCTTTCGCCCAACCGCTTGATTGGCCCAAGCTCGATGTTGTCACCTATTCGTGGCAAAAGGTGCTGGGGGGCGAAGCTGCCCATGGCATGCTGATCCTCTCGCCGCGCGCGGTTGAGCGGTTGCAAACCTATAAACCCGCCTGGCCCTTGCCGAAAATCTTCCGCCTTACCTCTGGCGGCAAGCTGATCGAGGGCATTTTCACCGGCGAAACCATCAACACCCCCTCCATGCTGTGCGTGGAAGATTATCTCGATGCGCTCGAATGGGCGCAAAAGGTCGGCGGCCTGCAAGGCCTGATCAAGCGGGCCAATGCCAATGCCCGCGCGCTGGCCAGCTTTGTGAAAGCCAATCCCTGGATCGATTATCTGGCGGAAAAACCCGCCACGCGCTCCAATACCTCGGTATGCCTCAAATTCACCGATGCCAAGATCACGGCGCTTTCGCCCGAA
>CAZGKS010000237.1:0-3355 GCA_964526275.1 uncultured Methylobacterium sp.
GCATTGGGCACCGCGCGAAACCCGGCCTTGGTGAAGGCGGCTTCATCCATGCCGTCGAATTTGGAGGGCACCTTGTCCCACCACGTGGAACCGCCCGGCCCGCCGCTAATCGGTGCCATATCGTTGAGGCGGAACGAGAGCAGCACGGCTTTATTGAGCCATTGATGGACTTGCCAGGAATCCTTGTGCCAGGAATCCTTGTGCCAAGAATCCTTGAGTCCCTCTTGCGTGCCGTTTTTGCCGGGCAGTTTTTGCGCAACCCGCAAGGTGCCAGCATCGAGCAGGGCGAGGGCTTCTTCAACGGCTTCGCGCGCAGGGCCACGCGTTGCGGGCGAGATTTCCGCCCGCGCCTCCCAGGCAGCATCGATAGCAGCGGCAAGCTGAACAGCGACAGATTCGGACATGGCTTTCCCTTCCCCTCAAAAACACCCGCGCGCGCGGGCTGCGCCCGCAAGACGGTATAAACAGGCGCCAATCAAGCTGGCTTAAGGGTGTATTAAGCGGTTTGTGGGGCTGCGCGCAAGCGCCAAGCGCCGGGTTGTGGCGCAGGCTGTGCCTGCTATGGCGCACCCGCTTGCGCTGTCCGTCTGTGGCTGTGGGCAAAAGTGCGCGGTGAGCGCATGCCGCAAAGCCCCCGCGCGGCGCGGTTTTATCCGCGCGGTTGGCGCTGTGCCGCGAGCGCACCCACAAACGCGCCAAGGTTATCGGTCACGGCATCATAAACCTGTCCAGCCGCGCCTTGGTGCTCCCACGCCTCCTTGAAATGGTGGCGCGGGGCCACCACCAGCACGGTTGCCAGCCCCAGCTCTGCCGCGCGCGCAAGGTTTTGCGGCAGATCTTCAAACATCGCCGCCCGGTGGGGGGCAATGCCGTGTTCGCGCAGCATTTGGGCATAGGGGGCCAAAGCCGGTTTGGGCGTGAAGGCGGCGTCCACAATGTCAAACACGCCGTCAAACAGGCCGGAAAGCCCCAGCGGTTCAAGCGTGGCCAGTGCATGCCCGCGCGAGCCATTGGTAAAAATGAATTTCCGCCCCGGCAGGGCGGCAATGCCCGCCGCCAACGCCGGGTCTGGGGGCAGGTTGGTGCGGTCAATATCGTGGACAAAATCGAGAAAAGCGTGCGGATCAATCCCCACTTCGCGCATCAGGCCATTGAGGGAGGTGCCGTCCTTGCGGTAATAATATTTCTGCAACGCCCGCGCGGTCAGGCCATCGACCCCGAACAGGTCGGCAATATAGGCGGTGATGCGTTGATCGATTTTCGGCCACACATCCGCATGGGGTGGGTAGAGCGTGTTGTCGAGATCGAAAATCCACTCGGTGACCGCAGCAAAGCGGGCAAAATCCGGGGCAGGCTCCGCCGCCAGCGTGCTCATAGCACGGTCCGGCTTATAAGCGCTGCCGAGAGCGTGCCTTCATCGAGATAATCCAGCTCCCCGCCAAGCGGCACGCCTTGCGCGAGCCGTGTGACTTTAACCCCCAACGGATGCAACAGATCGGTAAGGTAATGCGCGGTTGTCTGCCCTTCCACGGTGGCGTTGAGCGCCAAGATCACCTCGCGCACGCCGTCTGTCTGCACCCGCTCGACCAGTTTGGGCAGGGCCAGATCCTCCGGGCCGATTCCGTCAAACGGCGAGAGCGTTGCCCCCAGCACGTGGTAGCGCGCTTTGAGCGTGCCCGCCCGCTCCAGCGCCCACAAATCGCCGACATTCTCCACCACCACCATAATCGCGCTATCGCGCCGCGTATCCTGGCACAAGGTACACGGAGAGACGGTATCAAGATTGCCGCAGGTATCGCAGCTTATAATCCGCTCCGCAGCCACCCGCATCGCCTCGCCCAAGGGTTCGAGCAGATCCGCGCGCTTGCGCATCAGGTGCAGAACCGCCCGCCGGGCAGAGCGCGGTCCCAGCCCCGGCAGGCGCGAGAGCAACTGGATCAACCGCTCGATTTCAGGGCCCGCAATGCTTTGCGCCATGGTGGTTTCCGTCAGCCTGTCAGGCCTGGGGGCAACCCGAGCCCGCCGGCCATTGCGCCCATGCTTTCGCGCAAGCGCTGTTCGATCGCTTGGCGCGCCCGCGCATGCGCTTCAAGCAGGAACCCTTCAAGCGTTGAAGCCGCTTCGGGGGAGAGCAACGCCGGGGCGATCTGCACGCTGATCAGCTGGAACTTGCCATTGAGCAGCACTTGCACGGCGCCATCTCCGGCTTGGCCATCGAAGCGGGCGGCCTCCATTTCAGCCTGCAACGCCTCCGCCTTGGCTTTCATGGCAGAGAGGTTTTTGATCGTGTTCATGAAATCAACCATGACATTTCTCCACGGTAAACCAAACCATACGCGAAAATGCATACCAAAGACCATTGGTATCACCGCGTTGAAAAGCAAGATAGCGCGCCGCTTTTAAACCAAAAAAGCCGGGCTTAGAACCCGGCTCTTGTGGCCTTATAGCGGTTTTGCGTCGGGTGAAATCCTCAAGAGCAAAAGCCGCATTTTTCTGCCAATATAGAAGAACAAGATGTGTTTTTATCCAAACACGTCATGTTCTAGAGCAAATCCAGCGATCGTTGGAACCGGTTTCGCGTCCGGAATTGCGTTAAAATAAAGAGATAGAGCGTTTCAGGCGATTCAATCTTCGCTGGAAACGCTCTAGACAAGATATCAAGGCCCCTTGCAAAGTGGGCGGGCCATAAAAATCAGGCATCCACCTTGAGAGTGTAGCTGGTTTTAGCCGCGATCTGGATCGCTTCACCGGTGCGCGGGTTACGTCCCGTGCGGGCGGGGCGAACGCCAGCCTTGAACCGCCCGAGTTCGGGCAAGGTGGCAAAACCGGTCTTTGCTTGCGCAAGCGCGGTTGCGCCATATGCCCGCGCGATCCGGTCCGCTTCCGCTTTGGTAAGGTCCGCAGCCTTCGCAAAGGCATCAATGAATTCAGCTTGGGTAGCCATAAATCCCCCTTATAAGCGCTGCATGCGCCTGTTACGTTTGGTGTCGGCAGAGCAGGGTCCACCACCCGCAACGGGATGCGCAACTTTCGGGTTTACGTCAACCGCCAAAGTCAAAACCATCCCCGGAAACGCGCGTTTTTACGCTGTTTTCTTTCGCGAAGTTTCCCTTTTGTGGCCTTTTGGCGACAATAAGGCAAGAAGGCGACAACAAAAACCGCCTTCATCGCCAAAACAGCGGGTAAAACAAGCTGGCCCCCGCAAAGAACGAGCCTGCGATTCGCGCAAGAGAGCGTTTTTGCGGTTGATGGCCCCATAAAAGCAAAAAATGCGTTTTTATGCAAATAGATAACAGTATAATCCGCTTCAGCCGAACCCCGCCGCGCGTTAGCCTCGCTCCGTTACAACCGTTCA
>CAZGKS010000238.1:0-370 GCA_964526275.1 uncultured Methylobacterium sp.
CTTTGCCCGCGCGCTAGGTTTTGGTGCGGCCAGTGTACCGGGTCTACGTGGATGTTTCCTCCGGATTATCCGGCTCTTCATCAAGGCTGGCCGCTTGCGCCGGGTTGTCAGCGTCTTCGGTTGCAAATTTTAACCCGAACTGCACCGAGGGATCAAAAAAACCGACCAAAGCCGCAAAGGGAATGTGCAAGGTTTCCGGAATGCCATTAAACGACAAACCAACCTGAAACGCCTCTTCATCGACCCGCAAATCCCAAAACTGGTGCTGAAGAACGATGGTCATCTCATCGGGGTATTTGTCGACCATGCGCCGCGATAGCTTTACCCCCGGCGCCTGCGAGCGGAACGAGATGTAAAAATGATGCTCCCC
>CAZGKS010000238.1:380-3340 GCA_964526275.1 uncultured Methylobacterium sp.
CGCCGCCTCCTGCAAAATCTCGCGCACAACGCCCAGCAACGCCTTTTGAACGCGCTGATCATAACGCAAATGGTCTTGCGAAAAGGAAGAATTGTCACTCATGAGGCCACGATGATTTCAAAGGGTTGCACCACCAAGATACGCTAGAATATCAGAATATCCAGAAAAACACACGGATATTTATTTTAGGGCGTTTTTCGATCAAATAGAATGAGATCGCGCGCCCTAGAGCGTTTCCAGCGATGGTTGAATCGCCTGAAACGCTCTATCTCTTTGTTTTAACGCAATTCCGGACGCGAAACCGGTGCCAACGATCGCTGGAATTGCTCTAGCTGTCATAATCCACTTTTGTAAAATAGAGCCCTTCCGCCGGGGCCACCGGGCCACAACGGGTGCGGTCGCGCGCTTCCAACGCCGCCCGCGCCGCACTTGCGGGCCATTGCCCGCGTCCGATTTTCACCAGGGTGCCCACCATCGAGCGCACCTGATGGTGCAAAAACGAGCGGGCGCTGGTGGTAAAATGCACTTCATCGTCCATCACGGCAATATCGAAGGTTTCAAGGGTCCGCATCGGGCTTTTGGCCTGGCAGGAGGCCGCGCGGAAGGTTGTAAAATCGTGATGCCCCAGCAGGCTGTGCGCCCCTTGCTGCATCGCGGCAATATCCAGCGGCCGCACCAGATGCCATACTCGCCCCTTGCGCAAGGCGGAAGGCGCAGGCGCATTGAGCACCCGGTAAAGGTAATGCCGCTTTTTGGCGCTCATCCGGGCGGAAAAGGTTTCCGGCACCGGGGTTACCGCCAATACGGCCACGCGTTCATCGGCCTGTTCGAGATGCGCATTGAGCGCGCGCTGGATAATTTCGGCCGGGCGGTTATGGGTGAAATCGAGATGGGCAACCTGCCCCAAAGCATGCACCCCGGCATCGGTGCGCCCTGCGCAGATCAAGCGGCCGGTTTCGCCTAGTTTGGCCAGCGCCCGCTCCAGCGCATCCTGCACCCCGCAGCCGCCTTGCTGGCTTTGCCAACCGCAATAGGGCACGCCGTCATATTCGATGTCGAGCCGATACCGCGGCATTATTGTGCCCTGCAACCGGGTTCAAGCCGTGCGCCGGCCAGAAATTCCGTAGCGGACATCGGGCTTTTACCGGCAGGCTGCACCTGCAGGAGGCGGATAGCCCCCTGCGAACACGCGAAGGTCAGGTCCGGCCCAAGCCAAGCTCCTTCAAGCCAAGTTCCTTCTAGCCAAGCCCCGGCAGGGTAGGGCAGCGCGTGCGGGGTCTGCGCCGCAGACAGCTCTACCGGCTCGGCGGCGAGCACTTTGATACGCCGCCCGGCGATCTCACACCAAGCACCGGGCGCCGGGGCAAGCGCGCGGATATGATTATGAACCTGCACGGCGGGGGCCGAAAAATCGATCCGGGTTTCGCTTTTATCGATTTTGGCGGCATAAACCACGCCTTGCGCGCTTTGCGGTGTAAGGGTCAGGCTAGAGCGCGCCAAAGCCGCCAGCGCCCGCACCATCAGATCTGCCCCCAACGCGCTCAGGCGATCGTGCAGCAGGCTCGCGGTTATATTGGGCTCGATCGGCGTGCTTTCTGACATCGCGATCGGCCCGGTATCGAGCCCCTCTTCCATCCGCATCACCATGATGCCGGTTTGGGTGTCGCCCGCCATAATCGCGCGCTGGATGGGCGCCGCCCCGCGCCAGCGCGGCAACAAGGAAGCATGCAGATTAAAGCACCCCAAGGCCGGGGCATCGAGCACCGGTTTGGGCAGCAACAGACCATAGGCAACCACAACCGCCACATCGGCCTCATGCGCGGCAAATTGGGCTTGCACGTCCGGGTTTTTAAGCGATTTTGGCGTAAAAACCGGCACATGGAACGCGTTGGCGCAGCGATGGACGGGGCTTTCCACCAAATCGAGCCCGCGCCGCCCCCCCGGCGCCGGGGCGCGGGTATAAACAGCCACAAGGTCATGCCCCTGCCCCAGCAGTGCAGTGAGGGGCGGCACGGCAAAAGCCGGTGTGCCCATAAAAACGATCCGCAACCTCACGCTGAAGGCTCCGATGCGCGCCCCGGCTCGGGGGCAGAGAGGTCGTCGCTGTCCCGATCGCGCTTGAGTTTGGCAAATTTCTTGATCACGCGGTCGCGTTTGAGTTTCGAGAGGTAATCGATAAACAGCACGCCATTGAGGTGATCGATCTCATGCTGGATGCAGGTTGCCAGAATGTCATCAGCCTCGATTTCATGGGCGCGGAAATCGAGATCCTGAAACCGCACGCGGATGCGATCTGGCCGGGCGACCACTTCGTAATAATCGGGGATGGATAAGCACCCTTCCTCCATCTCGCGCAGTTCCTCGCAAGCCCAGGTAATCTCCGGGTTGATCAGCACCATGGGCTCTTGTTTGTCATCCCGCTTGGAGACATCGAGCGTGACAACCCGCACCGGCACCCCGATCTGGATGGCGGCAAGGCCGATCCCGGGGGCTTTATACATGGTTTCAAACATATCCTCCACCAGCACGCGGATGCGTTTATCCATCGCGCCCACCGGCGCAGAGGCCAGGCGCAGGCGGGAATCGGGCAAGGTGACAAGCGGTTTCTGGCTCATGGTATATGCCTTGTATATGCCTTGAAATATACGCCTTACAGCGTTTTTGCGTCGGATGGGATTCTTAAATGATGGAATTGATCAAACAAAAGGCGCATTTTTCAATAAAGAGACAAAAACAAGAGGCGGTGCTCTCAACACGTCTTGCGTGCGAGCCTTTCCCAATCAAGGGGTTGCCGGTTGATCGCACGAAAATGCGTTAAACGATAAAAAGATAGCGCGCACGATCTTGATCAATCGGGTCAAAATGACCTAGGCTCAGGCCTCATTGATCATAGCCAGAAGATGACAGTTGCGGCAATGCAGCTAGCGGACATAAAGGTGTGCGCGCATCTGTCGTAACGG
>CAZGKS010000239.1:0-3311 GCA_964526275.1 uncultured Methylobacterium sp.
CTTTGGCATCATGTTGCGCGACAAGCCCGCCCCTTGCCTGGAAAAACGTTACCGAAAACCTTCAGCGCGCCGCCAATCTCCACCACAGCGCCGCCTCCGTCGCCCACCAAGGCGTTGCCCAAAAGCTTTACCCAAGCCGAAAAAGCCACCTTGGCGCCGCTTGTCGGGTTGGAGCGGCGGCATAAGCAGGCGCTTGCACGCGAAAAACGGGCGCTGGATGCACGCCTTGACCTGCATGGCCTGCGCGAGAACGAGGCGCATGCGGCGCTCTTTGCCTTTTTGGCGCGCGCCCATACGCGCGGGGCGCGGTTTGTTTTGGTGATTACCGGCAAAGGCGACGAGGCGAGTGCCCTGCAAAAAGCGTATGGCAAGGCGGCGGGGCACCCCCCCTATAGGGCACCAGAGGCGGGGCCGATTTTGCACGCCCATACCCGTGGGCGGCTCAAACGGCTGGTGCCGCATTGGCTGGCAGATCCGCTTTTACGCGCGATTGTGCTGGGCTATGAGCCCGCAGCCCCGCATCATGGCGGTGCAGGCGCGCTTTATGTGCGGCTTCGCGCTTGATTTTAGGGCAAAATGCGTCCACTTCATTCAGACATAATCCAAATCGTCTGCCTTTGTATCCCCTTCAAAGCAAGGAAACACGATGCCCCAGCTGCTTGACATCATCGGTATCGGCAATGCCATCGTTGATATTATCGCCCCGATGCCAGAAGAATTCTTGGCCGCGCAAGGCGTGAGCAAGGGCTCGATGACCCTGATTGATCAGGATAAAGCCGAAGCCATTTATGCCGCCATGGGGCCTACAACGGTGGTTTCCGGGGGCTCTGCGGCCAATACGATCGTCGGCGCGGCCTCTTTTGGCGCCACCTGCGCGTTTATCGGCCGGGTGAAAGACGATCTGCTGGGTGAGATGTTCGCCGATGGCCTGCGCCTTCTGGGGGTGCAATATGATACAACCCGCGCGGGCGATGGCCCGGCCACCGCGCGTTCGTTCATTTTCGTTACCCCCGATGGCGAGCGCACCATGAACACCTATCTGGGGGCAAGCCAACACCTCACCGAAACCGATATTACCGCCGATGCGATTGCTGGCGCAAAGCTCACTTATCTGGAAGGCTATTTGTGGGATCCCCCCGCCGCCAAAGCCGCGTTTCGCAAGGCGGCGACCCTCGCGCATGCCGCTGGCCGGGAGGTCGTGCTCACCTTGTCCGATTCCTTTTGCGTGCATCGCTACCGCGATGAATTCCGCCATTTGCTGACCTCCGGCATGGTCGATCTGGTTTTTGCCAATGAGCACGAATTATGCGCGCTCTATGAGGCGGAATTCGAGCCCGCTCTGGCCGCCTTGCGCCTGGATGCCAAACGCGCGGTCGTTACACGGTCTGAAAAAGGCGCTTTGGCGATCGAGGGGGCGCAAACAACCCCTATTCCCCCGGTGCCGATCACTAAACTGGTGGATGCGACCGGCGCGGGCGATGCGTTTGCGGCAGGCTATTTGTATGGCTATACGCGTGCGCTGCCCGCGGCGCGCTGCGGGCAATTGGGCGCCTTGGCGGCCAGTCATATCATCCAGAAAATCGGCGCGCGGGCGGATATTCCTTTCAACGACCTTGCCCGCAAGGCGGGGTTGCTTTGATTGACCGGGCAGCAGAGGATGGCAACAGGACACGCGCGATCAAAGTCTCCAGATACCCATACCCCCTCCAGATAACCCCTCCAGATACCCCCCCCAAGAGGATGTGATGGAAGCCCACCCGATACCGCATGTGCCGCCAACCTGCCTGCTGTTTCGGGACGATGCCTATTGCCAGCGGGCACAGGCGCGGGTGATCGCCGTGGTTGAAGGGCGGCTGGTTCTGGATCAAACCCTGTTTTATCCAGCCTCTGGGGGGCAACCGGCAGATGAAGGTACCTTTACCAAACTGGAGAGTGGGCAGGCAATTGGCCAGCCGGTACCGGTGAGCGGGCTTGGCTATCTCGATAGCGCCAAAACCATTGTCGCGCATACCTTGCCTGAAACCGAGGCACCCGCCGATTGGCTTGGCGCTTTGGTGCAGCTTGATCTCGATTTTGCGCGCCGACACGCCGTGATGCGGATGCATTCGGCCCTGCATTTGCTCTCCGTCGCACTCCCCTATCCGGTGACCGGCGGGGCCATTGGCACGCAAGAGGGGCGGCTGGATTTCGATATTCCCGATGCCGGGCTCGACAAGGACGAAATAACCCAAAAGCTCAACGCCCTGCGCCTCCGCAATGCGGAAATTACAGATCGCTGGATCACCGATGCGCAGCTTGATGCCAATCCGGGCTTGGTCAAAACCATGTCGGTTGCCCCCCCGCGTGGCACGGGCAGGGTTCGGCTTGTCGCTATCGAGGGGCTGGATTTGCAACCCTGCGGCGGCACGCATGTGCGCAATACCGCTGAAATCGGGGCTCTTGCGGTCACCAATATCGAGAAAAAAGGCAAACAGAACCGCCGCGTGCGGATTGCTTTTGTATAGGGCGCAACGGAATTCCAGGCGCCACGCAACAGCATCCGCCTAACCCACCCCCACCCCTGAAAAGGGGGTACGTTTTCCACAGGAGAAGCCAATGTCCGGTGCGCTTGCACGTTTGCACTTCATATCGCCCGAAGCCTTGGCGGCGCGGCTTGGCGATCCGGATCTCCGGGTGATCGATGGCTCGTGGCACTTGCCGCCCACCGGGCGCGATGGCCGGGCGGAATATCTCGCCGCGCATCTGCCCGGCGCGGTCTTCTTTGATCTCGATGCCCTTTCGGATCAAACGTCCGATCTGCCGCATATGCTTCCGCGCGCGGAAATCTTCGGGGCTGCTTTGGGCGAAATGGGGCTGCACAACGACCATACCCTGGTGGTCTATGATCAAAGCGGGCTGTTTTCGGCTGCACGGGTTGCCTGGATGCTGGCGCTGTATGGCGCGCGCCACGTTGCCATTCTGGAGGGCGGTTTGCCGCGCTGGCGCGCTTTGGGCCTGCCGGTGACCGATGCGCCTTCCCCCATGGAGCGCGCGATTTTCACAGCGCATTTGCCAGCGCACGAGGTTGCCTCCCTTGCCGATGTCCAGCAGGCATTGGCACAAAAAAGCACGCAGATTGTCGATGCCCGCCCGGCCGCGCGGTTCCGGGGGGAGGCGCCCGAACCCCGCCCCGGCGTGCGCTCCGGGCATATTCCGGGCTCGTGCAATCTGCCCTTCGATCAGGTTGTGGCGCAAGGTGCGCTGGCCGATGCGGCGACAATCCAAGCCGCCCTTGCGCAGGCGGGGATCGATCCTGCCCAACCTGTGATAAC
>CAZGKS010000240.1:0-3294 GCA_964526275.1 uncultured Methylobacterium sp.
GAGCGTTTCCAGCGATGGTTGAATCGCCTGAAACGCTCTATCTCTTTGTTTTAACACAATTCCGGACGTGAAATCGGTTCCAACGATCGCTGGAATTGCGCTAGAACCTTTTTTGCTCCCATGGTTGCCGGTTGATCGCAGCATATGCTGGAATTTAAGCAGCTTGCCGACGATCCTGCAAGCGGTCTGTATGGGCGCGTTCTGCGCTTGATGCGCGCGCTATCTGCCCTTGTCCGATTTCAGGAGGGCTGTGTTGAGGTTTTGTTGGGCAAGCCCTACCTACCCACCCGGCCGAAAGGCGATAAGCCGCTCGGGGCGGGTATCGATCCGGCCAGCGCCAATCAGGTCGAGACAATAGGGGACAGCGGGGAACACCGCATCGAGACATACCGCGATGGAGGCGGGTTTACCGGGCACTGTGATGATCAGGCTTTTGCCGCGCAAGGCCGCCAATTGCCGCGAGAGAATGGCGGTCGGCACGGTTTTGAGGCTGGCGGCGCGCATGGCTTCGCCAAAGCCGGGTAGTTCCGCGCTCATCACCGCGCGCACGGCTTCGGGGGTAAGATCGCGCGGGGCCGGGCCAGTGCCGCCCGTGGTCAGAATAAGATCGCAACCCTCCTCATCGGCCAGCCGGATCAAGGTTTGCGATACGCTGGCAATGCCATCGGGGATCAGCGCAAAAAGGCTCTCCCAGGGGGAGGCGATAACCGCATCGAGATACGCCTTGATGGCCGGGCCGGAGGTATCGGCATACTGGCCTTGGCTTGCGCGGTCGGAAATGGTGACAATCCCGATTTTTACACTCATTTTCACACTCAATGGCAGGCTCCCCTTATGGCGGCTCTTATATCGCAGATCGGTAAAAAGAACCCATTTTCTTCCACATTACATGTTTGCATCGAGTCCTAGAGCGTTTCCAGCGAAGATTGAATCGCCTGAAACGCTCTATCTCTTTGTTTTAACGCAATTCCGGACACGAAACCGGTTCCAACGATCGCTGGAATTGCTCTAAAACAAGAAATTCCTGTTGTTTCAACGCGTTTGTGTGGCAGTCGCCAGCATAGCAAGGGCACATCTGCGGAGAGGCAAGCGCCCTGCGGCGGCACCCTCGTTTGTTGCACAAATCATTGTGTGTGGAAACTTGCATTCTGACGTCAGGGGCTCTTGACAGCAAGGCTTTAAATACGCCAGTATCAAATATAAAAAGTATCTAACGTATGACCGATTGAAATTAGAACACTAAAATTTGGTTTCTTGGCTAAAGCAGCCCATGTTTGGGAGGATGCATCGTGTTTTGTATATTCTATACTGGTTTAGGACGAAATCCTGCCTATTTGCTAAATCTTGCCAACCGGCTAAATCGTGCTCATGTAAAACAGATTTTTGTGCCATTTCCGGAGTGAAGCTCTTGCTTTATTGAAGCTCCTGCTTTTGAGGCCGGTGGCACCGAATTGGCGGGCGGATACGCGGAAACTTTTTTAACGTTTTGCCAACCAAGCAGGAGCCAGTTTTCGCTAAAAAACATTTTAAAACAAATAAATAGAACAGCTATTCAATCTGCTTCAATCAAGGCGTGTTCCGAAAAAGAGATCCGCAGAGAATGACATCCTATTATGCCCACAGCACCGCGAATTCCTCCAAAGCGGATTGGCAACCTCTCCAGGATCACCTGAAAGCGGTGGCCGCCCTTGCCGCCGAACTGGCAAAACCCATCGGGCTTGAACGTGCTGCCTTTATGGCGGGCCTGTTCCATGATCTGGGGAAATACACGCCGGAATTCCAGCAACGTCTGGCGGGGGCGCCCAATCGGGTGGATCATTCAACCGCAGGCGCACAGATACTGTGCGATAGCGCGCAGGGGCCAGACCGCGCAATGGCGGATATTCTCGCTTATGCCATTCTGGGGCATCATGCGGGGCTTCCAGACCGTCTGGAGGGATATGACAGACGCATGGCGCGCAAGGCGCCGCTCGATCCGGCATGGCGGGCGGAGGTTGAGGCAGAGGTTTCTGGCCTTGCGCCGGAATGGCTGCGCCGTCCTTCCAACCCCTCCGGTTTTGCCCTGTCTTTCCTTGGGCGCATGGTTTTCTCCTGCCTTGTGGATGCCGATTTCAAGGATACGGAAGCCTTTTATGACGCGGTGAACGGCCGAAAGACAGATCGCAATTGGGCAGCCTTGCCGGAACTCCTCCCCGATTTTCTCGCGCGGTTTGATCAGCATATGGCGGGGCTTGGCGGCAAGGACGGCGAACTCAACGCCTTGCGGCGCGATGTGCTGGCCCATATCCGCAGCAAGGCAGGCGAGAAACCCGGCCTGTTCACGCTGACCGTGCCGACCGGGGGCGGCAAGACCCTGGCTTCGCTGGGGTTTGCGCTCGATCACGCCAGGCAGCATGGTCATCGCCGCATTATCTATGCCATTCCCTTCACCTCTATCATTGACCAGACAGCCGCTATTTTCCGCGCGCTGCTGGGGGATGCGCATGTGCTGGAGCATCATTCGGCGATCGAGGAAGATGAGCGCAGCTCCAAACAGGCGCGGGAGCAGAAAGATAAACTCAAGCTTGCCATGGAAGATTGGGCCGCGCCGGTTGTGGTTACCACCAATGTGCAATTGTTTGAGAGCCTGTTTGCTGCCCGGACCTCCCGGGCCAGAAAGCTGCACAATATCGCCCATTCTATCCTTATCCTCGATGAAGCGCAGACCCTGCCACGCCCCTTGCTTGTCCCCGTGATGCGGGTGCTTGAAGAGCTGGCGGAGCATTATGGCTGCACTTTTGTGCTGTGTACGGCCACCCAGCCCGCTTTGGGCAAACGGGAAGGTTTCGCCCAAGGGTTGCCCTTGCAAGGGCGGGAACTGGCACCGGACCCTGCGGCACTGGCAGCGCGGCTGGCGCGCACGCAGATCCGCCATGGCGGGGCGATGGATAACCCCGCGCTCCTTGCAGCCCTGGCCCAGCACGAACAGGCGTTGGTGATTGTCAATAGCCGCAAACACGCGCTGGAGCTTTATCAGCAGGCGCAGGCTGCCGGACTTGGCGGGTTGGTTCATTTGACAACGCGGCTTTATGCGGCGCATCGCCGGGTTGTTTTGGGCAATATCCGCGCTCGGCTTGCGGCCAAGCAGCCCTGCCGCCTGATCGCCACCAGCCTGATCGAAGCGGGGGTGGATGTTGATTTCCCGGTGGGGTTTCGGGCGGAGGCGGGGCTCGACCAGATTATCCAGGCGGCGGGGCGGGTAAACCGCGAGGGCAAGCGCCCAAGGGCGGCAAGCCTTGTCACGGTGTTCACGGC
>CAZGKS010000241.1:0-3283 GCA_964526275.1 uncultured Methylobacterium sp.
GTGCAGGCTGGCCGCTCGACCTTTTATTGCGCGCAATGCCAGCAATAAGGGGCCTTCCATAAAGCCATGCCGGCAAATTCGCCAAGCGCCAAAGTGTGCGATATGATCTGGATCAAACAAAGACGCCGTGAAAACCATTGCCTTTACCACCGTGGCAATGATAACCCATTGCCGGTTCAGGCGTAGGCGTCTTCAACAAGGAAAGGCCGGGGCGATGGTTGAATATCGAGCGGCCTTTGCACAGGTGACCGCGCGGATAAAGGCAGAAAATCGCTATCGCGTTTTCACCGAAATCCAGCGCGGCTGCGAGGATTTTCCCAAGGCGCGCTGGTTTGGGCCCGCAGGGGAACAAGATATTGTGATCTGGTGCTCCAATGATTATCTGGCGATGGGGCGTCATCCGGCGGTTGTTGAGGCGATGGTGGCAGAGGCCACGCGCGGCTCGGTAGGGGCAGGCGGCACGCGCAATATTTCCGGCAACAGCCACGCTATTGTGCAATTGGAGGCCGAATTGGCCGCTTTGCATGGCAAATCCGCAAGTTTGGTGTTTTCTTCGGGCTATGTCGCCAACCAGACCGCCTTGGCAACCTTGGCGCAATGCCTGCCCGATTGCCTGATCTTGTCGGATGCGGGTAATCACAATTCGATGATCGAAGGCATCCGCCGCGCAGGTTGCGAGCGGGTTATTTTCCGCCATAACGATCTGGCGCATCTTCGGGCGCTGCTGGCGGCATGCGCCCCCGCGCGGCCCAAACTCATCGCCTTTGAGAGCGTCTATTCGATGGATGGCGATGTCGGGCCGATTGCCGAAATCGCCGCTTTGGCGCGCGAATTCGGGGCGCTCACCTACCTCGATGAAGTGCATGCGGTGGGCATGTACGGCGCATATGGGGCCGGATACGCCGAAGAAATCGGCGCCATGGCGCAGATTGATATTGTGCAGGGCACTTTGGGCAAGGCGTTTGGCTGTTTTGGCGGCTATATTGCGGGCGATGCGGTTATTCTTGATGCTATCCGCTCGCTGGCGAATGGGTTTATTTTTACCACCGCCCTGCCGCCGCCCGTGGCAGAAGCGGCGCGCGCGTCCATCCAGCATTTGCGCTCCAGCAGCACCGAGCGGGCCGCCCAACGTCGGCAGGTTGCGCGCACCAAGGCAAAGCTCGCGCAGGCGGGGATACCGGTGCTGCCCAACCCCACCCATATCGTGCCGGTGATGATCGGCGATGCGGCGCGTGCCAAGGAGGCCTCTGACCGCTTGCTGGTGCATCACGGTATTTATGTGCAGCCGATCAATTACCCCACGGTGCCGCGCGGGACCGAGCGCTTGCGGATAACGCCGACCCCGCTCCATTCCGATGCGTTGATCGAGGATCTGGTAACCGCGCTGGCAGAGGTGTTTGATACATTGGGGTTGGCGCGAAACGCCGCTTGAGCGCCCCCCTCCCTGACAGACGCCCTCAAAGAGTATCTGCGGGGCAAATCATTTAGGACAACCCCGCTTGGCCCATAAATCCGGCCGCCGGGTTTGCGTCAAGGCTTCCGATTGCGCGCTTCGCCAACGGCGGATATTCTCGTGGTGGCCGGAGCTTAAAATATCTGGAATTTCATACCCTTCCCATAAGCGCGGGCGGGTATAATGCGGATATTCGAGCAAGCCATTCTCAAAGCTTTCCTCAATCTCCGATTGATCAGACCCCATCACGCCGGGCAGCAGGCGGATAACCGCATCCAGCATCACCATGGCTGCGATCTCCCCGCCGGAGAGCACGTAATCCCCGATCGAGATTTCGCACAAGCCGCGCGCGGCGATCACGCGCTCATCGACCCCCTCGAACCGGCCACATACCAGCACCACGCCATTGCCTTTTGCGAGCGCGCGCGCATCCGCTTGCGTGAAGGGGCGGCCACGCGGCGAGAGCAGAAAGCGCGGGCGTGGATCGGGCGCGGGGGAGGCGGCCCCCAACGCGGCATCGAGCGCTTCAGCCAGCACATCGGGGCGGATCACCATGCCGGCCCCGCCCCCTGCCGGGGTATCATCGACAGCGCGGTGTTTGCCGCGCCCATGATCGCGGATGTTTTTGATGTCCAGCGACCACTCCCCCCGCGCCAGTGCCTCGCCGCACAGCGATACCCCGAGCGGGCCGGGGAACATTTGCGGCATCAAGGTGAGGATAAGGGCAGAAAACGGCGCAGGCATCCGGGGATCAGGCCTTGGGGGGTGGATCGATGGTCAAGGCAGGCGCGCAGGCTTCCTGTATTTCGGCCTCTTGGGCTTCTTGGATTTCTTGGGCTTCCTGGGCTTCCTGGGCCTCGTCTTCCCATGCTTCGGGCGCTTCAGTGCCGGAACCTGGCCGCACACCGTTTGATTTTTTAGGCGGTTGCAGCGGTTTATCGAGATGTGGCGGGCGGCTCTCCGGCTTGAGCAAAAAATCCGGCATGATCTCGACCCGCTTGTCGCCAAGGCTGATCACGGGCACGGCAGCTTTGAGGAAGGGGAGAAGCCAAGTACCCGCAGAAACAGCCCCGGCAGATTTGGCGCCAGCAGCGCGGGCTTCGCCTGCTTGCGCAGCGCGCTTTGCGGGGACAATTTCGAGAAAATCACCCGCCTTGAAATTATGAACCGCCCGGATTTCGCCCACCCGCGCGCCGGTACCCTGCGCAAAAACCGGTAAACCGATCAGGTCGGCATGGTAGAATTCATCGTCGTCGGTGACTTCGGGCAAAAGCGCCCGGTCGATCACCAGATCACGCCCGGTCAGGCCAGCGGCTGCATCGCGGTCGGTAAGGCCTTCAAAGCGTACAACCAGCATATCGTCTTTCAGCAAGCGCCCCTCCACCAGCACGAAGGCGCGGCCCTGAAGGTCGAAAAGCGGGCCATATTGCCCTAGATCAAGCGGGTTTGCCATATGGCTTTTAAGGCGCAATTCGCCGCGCACCCCGTGCGGCGCACCGCAGGTTGCCACAACCAACGCGCGTTCAAGAGGGGGCGGCACAAGCGTTGCGCGCGGTTTTTTAGCCATGATACGCCCTTACCAAAATGCCCCTTTGCGGGGTTTCCACGCGAAGCGACGCTCGCTGCGCGTGGAAAGGAGCAAAATAAAACGATACCGCGTTTTGCGGACGCAGAGCCTGAAAGGTGTCAGGCTTCGGCGGAAGCGCTGGCCTTTTTGGCGGCGCGCTCTTTCATTTTGTCGCCCGGCTCGCCCTTGTTGGGGTTGCTGCGTGCGGTGCGTTTCAACACGCCAGCGGCATCAAGAAAACGGGCCACGCGATCGGTCGGCTG
>CAZGKS010000242.1:0-3277 GCA_964526275.1 uncultured Methylobacterium sp.
ATGCCGGGTTGCCCAACGAATTCGGCCTTTACGATGAAAGCCCGGAGGCGACCGGCGCGTTGATCGGCGAATTTGCGCGCAGCGGGCTGGTCAATATCGTCGGCGGGTGCTGCGGTACCACCCCCGCCCATATCCGCGCGATGGCGCAGGCGGTGGCCGGAATTGCCCCGCGCGTTGTGCCCAAAATCGCGCCGAAATTGCGCCTTTCCGGCCTTGAACCGTTCACGCTGGAAAGCACCATCCCGTTTGTCAATGTCGGCGAGCGCACCAATGTCACGGGCTCTGCCAAATTCCGCAAGCTGATCAAGGACGGCAAATTCCCCGAAGCGCTGGAGGTTGCGCGCGATCAGGTGGCCAATGGCGCGCAGGTGATCGATGTCAATATGGATGAAGGCTTGCTCGATTCCCAAGCTGCCATGGTGACCTTCCTCAACCTGCTGGCCGCCGAACCCGATATTGCCCGCGTGCCGGTGATGGTCGATTCCTCCAAATTTGCGGTCATCGAGGCCGGGCTTAAATGCCTGCAAGGCAAGGGCATCGTCAATTCGATCTCGATGAAGGAGGGCGAGGCCGCCTTCCTCGAACAAGCGCGTATCGTCCACGCGCTTGGCGCCGCTATCGTCGTGATGGCGTTTGATACCGCCGGGCAGGCGGATACTTTTGCGCGCAAAACGGAAATCTGCGCGCGGGCCTATACCCTGCTCACGCAGGAAATTGGCTTTCCGCCCGAAGATATTATCTTTGATCCCAATATCTTCGCGGTGGCGACCGGCATTGATGACCACAATAATTATGGCGTGGATTTTATCGAAGCCACGCGCTTCATCCGCCAGAATTTGCCCCATGCCCATATTTCCGGCGGGGTCTCCAACCTGTCCTTCTCGTTCCGGGGCAATGAGCCCGTGCGGGAGGCCATGCATTCGGTGTTCCTCTACCACGCCATTGCTGCGGGGATGGATATGGGCATTGTCAATGCTGGCCAATTGGCCGTTTATGACGCCTTGCCGCCCGAATTGCGGGAATTATGCGAAGATGTGGTGCTCAATCGCCGCCAAGATTCAACCGACCGGCTGATCGATGCCGCCCCGCGCTTCAAGGGCGACGGCAAAACCGAGGCGCGCACGCAAGATCTTGCCTGGCGCGAGGCACCGGTAGCGGCGCGCATTGCGCATGCGCTCGTGCAGGGCATTACCGAATTTATCGAGGCCGATACCGAAGCCGCACGGCTCGAAATGCCCAAACCGCTCGATGTGATCGAAGGGCCGCTCATGGCGGGCATGAATGTGGTGGGCGATCTGTTTGGGGCGGGCAAGATGTTCCTGCCGCAGGTGGTGAAATCCGCGCGCGTCATGAAACAGGCGGTGGCGTATCTCGAACCCTATCTCGAAGCAGAAAAAATCGCCTCCGGGGCCAGCGAACGGGCGGAGGCGGGCACGCTGATCATGGCGACCGTGAAGGGCGATGTCCACGATATCGGCAAGAATATTGTCGGTGTTGTGCTGCAATGCAACAATTACCGCGTGATCGATCTTGGCGTCATGGTCCCTACCGAGCGGATCCTGGCTGCCGCAGCCGAGCATAAAGCCGATATGATCGGCCTGTCGGGCCTTATCACCCCCTCGCTCGATGAAATGGTGTCGGTAGCCGCCGAAATGGAGCGGCGCGGGCTCACAATGCCCCTGCTGATCGGCGGGGCGACCACCAGCCGCGTGCATACCGCCGTTAAAATCGCCCCCGCCTATCCTTCCGGGCAGGCGCTTTATGTCACCGATGCTTCGCGTGCCGTGGGCGTTGTCTCGCAGCTTCTCGGGCAGCAGGGCGCGCAATTCCAGACAGACACCAAAGCCGAATACGCCCGCCTTGCCGAAGCGCATGCCAAGGCCGAGCTTGAGAAAACCCGCGTGCCGCTCGCAACCGCGCGCGCCAATGCCCTCAAGCCCGCTTTTGCCGCGCCCCCGCCCAAGCCCAGCTTTACCGGCACGCGGATCCTAAAGGCCTATCCGCTCGAAGAACTGGTGCCCTTTATCGATTGGACGCCGTTCTTCCAGACCTGGGAGTTCAAAGGCCGCTACCCCGCTGTGCTCGACGATTCCGCGCAAGGCGAAGCCGCCCGCGCCCTGTTCACCGATGCCAAAGCCATGCTCGCCCGTATTGTCGAAGAGCGCTGGTTCCAGGCGCGCGCCGTTATTGGCTTCTGGCCCGCCAACCGCGTGGGCGATGATATCGCGCTCTATAGCGGGGAGAGCCGAACCGAGCGGCTGGCCACCTTCCATGGCTTGCGCCAGCAACTGGCCCGGCGCGATGGCCGCCCGAACCTGTGCCTGTCTGATTTTATCGCCCCCGAGGGCACGCCCGATTGGCTTGGCGGGTTCGTGCTCACCGCCGGGATCGGTGAAGAGCGGATCGCCGAAAAGCTGCGCGGCAAAAACGATGATTACGCGTCTATCCTCGCCAAATCCCTCGCCGATCGTTTGGCAGAAGCCTTTGCCGAGCATCTGCATGCGCGCGTGCGTACCGAATTCTGGGGTTATGCCCCCGGCGAAACCCTTACGCCCGAACAAATGCTCAGCGAGACCTATCGCGGCATCCGCCCCGCCCCCGGCTATCCTGCCCAGCCGGATCATACCGAAAAAGCCACCCTCTTCCGCCTGCTGGAGGCCGAACGCAAGATCGGCGTTTCGCTTACCGAAAGCTATGCCATGTGGCCCGGCGCGTCGGTCTCCGGGTTATATTTTGCCCATCCGGAAAGCCATTATTTCGGCGTCGCCAAGGTCGAGCGCGATCAGGTGGAAGATTACGCCCGCCGAAAAGGCATGGCCCTGGCAGAAGTTGAGCGCTGGTTAGGCCCGATCCTCAACTATACGCCGCAGGCCTGAAACCGGCCCTCACGCCAGCCGCAACAACCCGAGCTTCATGAAATGTGTGAGCGCGCGGAACACCAATCCGCGCCGTTCAGGCGCTATCCCGGCCACCAGATCTCCGGCCGGGCGGGCGCCTTGCGCCGCCACGCTCAGCACCGCCTGCGCTTCCTGCGCGGTCGGGAGCATATGATGCGCAAACGTCACGAGGGTTAGCGCAGAAAGCATT
The DNA here is from genome assembly GCA_964526275.1 of uncultured Methylobacterium sp. Taxonomy (GTDB): domain Bacteria; phylum Pseudomonadota; class Alphaproteobacteria; order Rhizobiales; family Beijerinckiaceae; genus Rhabdaerophilum. Next base: position 3,088 of record CAZGKS010000242.1, read on the forward strand.
GCATATTCCTGCAAGGCGGTCTCCAGATCCGGCGTGCAGGGCGCAAGCTGCGTCTCAGGCCTCAAGATATAGGTCGGGTAATGCGCAAAACTCCCGAATGGATCTGGCCGGGCAGGCCAGCTTAACCCGTGCGCGCCCTTGACCATGCCCGCGCCGTCTTTTTCGCGCAGGGCGTTCTGCTCCGCCCATA
>CAZGKS010000243.1:0-3230 GCA_964526275.1 uncultured Methylobacterium sp.
CATCGGGCAAGACCGATGCTGCTGGGTTCATTGCCATGGACAAGCCCTTCGGGGCGCCCATGGCGGACGCATCGGGCAAGACCGATGCTGCTGGGTTCATTGCCATGGACAAGCCCTTCGGGACGCCCATGGCGGCAGGAGCCGGGGCAGAGGGCGCCACGCTGCGGCAAGCCGCCTTTGCTGCCATTGCGCAAACCGAATGGGTGCCCCCCATGGGCGAAAACCGTATCCGGGGCATGGTTGAAAACAAACCCGATTGGGTGATGAGCCGCCAGCGCGCCTGGGGCGTACCGATTGTCGTGTTTGTGCATCTTGCCACCAAGGAAATTCTGCACGATCCGCGCGTCGATGCCGCGATTGTGGAAGCCTTTGCACAGGAAGGCGCCGATGCCTGGTTTGCGGAAGGCGCGGCCAAGCGCTTCCTTGCGCCGTTTGGCTACGACACTTCTGCCTATGAGCAAGTGCGCGATGTGCTCGATGTGTGGTTCGATTCGGGCTCCACCCATGCCTATACGCTGGAAGATCCGGTGCAGTTTCCGGGGCTTGCGGGCATTACCCGGGCCCATGCAAGCGGAGCAGACCGGGTTATGTATCTGGAAGGCTCGGACCAGCACCGCGGCTGGTTCCAATCCAGTCTGCTGGAAAGTTGCGGCACGCGCGGGCGGGCGCCCTTTGATATTGTGCTCACCCATGGCTTCGTGCTCGACGAAAAAGGCCAGAAAATGAGCAAATCGCAGGGCAATGTTACCGCCCCGCAAGATGTCATCAAGGATTCTGGGGCCGATATTCTGCGCCTGTGGGTTGCCAGCGCCGATTACGCCGATGATCTGCGGATCGGGAAGGAAATTCTGAAAACCTTTGTGGAAACCTACCGCAAGTTGCGCAACTCCTTGCGCTGGATGCTGGGCTCTCTCGCCCATTTCGATGGTCAGCCTGTCGATTATACCGCCCTGCCGTCACTCGAAAAACTGATGCTCCACCGCCTCACCGAGCTGGATCCGCTGATCCGGCAGGCGTATGCGCATTATGATTACCGCAAGGTGATCAGCTTGCTTACGGCTTTTCTCAATACCGAGCTGTCAGCGTTTTATTTCGATATTCGCAAGGATACGCTCTATTGCGACCCGGTTTCGTCGCAAGCGCGCAAGGCGGCTTTGTTTACCATCCACCAGTTGCACGAATGCCTGACCCATTGGCTGGCGCCCATTCTCGTCTTCACGGCGGAGGAGGCGTTTATCGCCCGCCATGGCGAAGCGGCAGGCTCGATCCATGAGCGCAGCTTCCCCTCGGTGCCCGCAGCGTGGCACAATGCGGGTTTGAGTGCGCAGTGGGAGGAGGTGCGTGCCGTGCGCAAGGTTGTTACCGGCGCTTTGGAGATCGAGCGCGCGGAAGGGCGTATCGGCGCCTCGCTGGAGGCTGCCCCCGTGGTCTATGTGGCAGAGGCCGCCATGCGGGCCGTTCTGCAAGATCTTGATCTGGCAGAGATCTGCATCACCTCTGGCCTTGATCTGCAAGCGGGGGAAGGCCCGCAAACCGCCTTCCGCCTTGCAGAGGTAAAAGGCGTGGCCGTGATACCCCAACGCGCCACGGGCATAAAATGCGCGCGCTCCTGGCGCTATTTTGATCCGCAAACCGCCGATCCAGCCTTTCCCGGTATCACGCCGCGCGATGCGCAAGCCATGCGCGAATGGCAGGCGCTGCAAGGGGAGGCCGCTGGTGGCTAAGACAGACGGCCAGGGCGGCAGGGCGTGGCCTTCTGCCGCCATTCTGGGCATAGGCATTGCGCTTTTGTGCCTCATCCTCGATCAGGCCAGCAAATTGTTCCTACTGTATGGCACGGAATTGCGCCTCACTTATCCGTGGGCCGTGCTGCCCTTTCTTGATTTTACCGTGGTGTGGAATCGCGGCATTTCCTATGGCTGGTTCCAGCAAGAGGGCGAAGGCGGGCGCTGGCTGCTCACGGCTTTCAAGCTGCTTGCCAGCGGGGTGCTGATTGTGTGGTTGTTGCGGGTAACCCATCGCCTCGAAGCCGCTGGCCTTGGCCTTATTCTGGGCGGTGCGCTCGGCAATGCGCTCGACCGCATTCTCCATGGTGCGGTTTTTGATTTTGTTCATTTCCATCTTGGCACGTTTTCGTGGTATGTGTTCAATATCGCCGATGCAGGCATTGTGGTCGGTGTGGCGTTTTTGGTGCTGGCGCAAGCTGGTTTTGCCCAAAAATCACCGCAAAAGGGTGGTTGAAAGGGCCTGTTGCGCAGCTTTTCAGGCGCGCGGCCGATTGCAGGAGGGGTCTATGCGTTCAGGTAAAATCAACGGGCAATCGCTTGTTTTCGGGCTGTTTCTGGCGTTTGGTCCGGGTTGGATGGCCCCTGTGGCGGCGCAAGAAGGCGTGGGCATGAAAAACCTGCTCATGAAACTTGGCGTCATCCCCGATGAGGATGCCGAAGTCCCCACCTACCGCGAACGCCCCGGCCTTGTGCTTCCCAAGGATCTGAACAAGCTCCCCAAGCCCGAGGAAAACAACGCGCGCGCCTCTGCCCAATGGCCCGTCGATCCCGATGTCGTAGCGCGGGAAAAAGCGCGCAAAGCGCGAGAGTTCCAGGTTTTCATCCCCACGGCAGCGAATAGCCGCGACCCCAATGAAGGCGGCACCCTGAGCCTCAAGGATATGGCGGCCGGGCGCTCGAAAAAGGGCGCGCAAATGGGCGAGAAAACCTATAATTACGGCGATAAGCCGCATATGCTCTCCCCGGAGGAAATGAAGCAGACAGGGCAGATGGCCTCCGAGCCATCCTACCCACCGGGTACAGAGCCGCCGCGCCGTTACCTGACCGATCCGCCGGTTGGCTCGCGTCTGCCGTCTAAAAACGCCGCCATTGGCAAACGGACGATGGATGCCCCCTATAATGACAACGCCTTCAACCGCCCGCAATTCGAAAAACTTGAATAAGGCTTGAAGAGGGCAATAAAGAGAGGGGAACGGAGCTTGCCGAAAGGGCCTTGCTGGCGGCATGCAGAGGGCAGCGTATCTCTCGCTTTTAGGGCGCGTCTTGGATCCGCAAAGGCGTTGCGGCCATAAAGGCAGGTTCCTGCGGGCATTGAGAACGAAACCCACGCTGCGCGCCGCAACCGCGCGCCATAGCGGGTTAGCGCTCTATCTATTTGATTTGTAATTCTAGAGCGTTTCCAGCGATGGTTGAATCGCCGAAAGCTCTCTATCTCTTTGTTTT
>CAZGKS010000244.1:0-2492 GCA_964526275.1 uncultured Methylobacterium sp.
CCTGTCCTGTATCTGGAATGCTATGCGCTGCCTGCTTCACGGTAGCCATGGTCGGCGCGCTGCAAAATCGTGAGATTTTCACCGGAATCTGCTCCAAAATCGGAGAGGAAATTTCACGCATAACCCCCGTGCGTCGCAGGGGCGCGCTCATGGTGTGCGCATGGGGCAAAATTCCGCTTTCCAAAAATGGATGTGCACATCTGCCGTTTTGTTAACCAAATGGGCGTTGCGCGCTTTTGTTATCCTTAAATCTCAGGCATAAATATTAATGAAAAATTAACGTTTAGAGGCGCCCGATGCAGACGGTTTTAACGACACTATGGACGATCCTGTCAGCGCTGCCGCCTTTTTTGTTCGTGATGGGGATCGTCGTTTTTATCCATGAGATGGGGCATTACCTCGTCGGGCGCGCGTGCGGCGTAAAAGTGGAGGCGTTTTCCTTGGGCTTTGGCCCTAAATTGTTCGCCTTTCGTGACAAAAAGGGCACGCAATGGCGTCTTTCCGCCATTCCGCTCGGCGGCTACGTGCGCTTCAAAAACGATGGTTCTGAGAGCGCAGACCACAGCTTCGCGGATGCGCCGGTGCGCACCCCAGACCTGTCGCCCCCCGTGGTTGCCAACGATTCCTTCCTTTCGCAACCGATCTGGAAGCGGGCGGCGATTATTGCGGCGGGCCCTGCGGCCAATTTTGTGCTGGCGTTTGCCTTGTTCGTTTTCTCCTTCATGGTGGTCGGGCGTTTGGTGATCGCGCCGGTGATCGGGGATGTGATGGAGAATTCAGCCGCCCAAAATGCGGGGTTCAAGCCGGGGGACCGGGTGGTCTTTATGGATGGCAAGGCGGTCCCGAGCTTTGAAACCCTGACGCGCCGGGTTCTTGCCTCTGGCGGGCAGCCCATTCGAATCGTGTTCGAGCGGGATGGCAGCCAGTTTGAACGCGTGGTTACGCCAACAATCCTTACGCGCAAAAGCGTAATGGGGACGGAGCGCCGGGCTATTCTGGGGGTCCTTGCTTCGCAGGAAGTCCACCATCAGCACCAACATTATTATGCGTTTGGTGAGGCCATGGAGGCCGGGCTGGATGAAGTTCGCTTTGTCGTGGAACGAACCACGAGTTATTTCGGCGGGGTGGTTATCGGCCGCGAAAGCGTAGATCAGATCAGTGGTCCGGCCCGGATTGCCTATGTCTCGCGGATTGTATCGCAAAGCGGATTTTATAACTTGCTGATGCTGATGGCGATGATCTCGATCTCGATCGGTATTCTCAATCTGTTGCCGCTCCCCATGCTCGATGGCGGGCATTTGGCTTTTTACGCGCTGGAAGCCTTGCGCGGGCGCCCGCTGTCCTTGCGTGCGCAAGAATGGAGCTTCCGCTTCGGGATAGCGATGGTGATGTCGCTGATGGTTTTATCCACCTTCAACGATATTACGCATCTGACCAAGCTGTTGTATTTGCTGTAATCGGCAAGGCCATAAGCTGCCGGGGGCGTCTTTGGTGCGCCTTTTTTCGTCAAGAGGCAGCACACAAGTGGAAGCAGGAAGCGCGCAAGTGGAAGCACTATCGGTGCTTCCTTCCGTTATGGCGGCTGTGCCTTTTGTGCCCCTTGGGATTAAACCCCGGATTCTTGCGCATTGGGGAAAAAGAGCTGCTCGCCGTTGGGTTTATATCCGGCGATGGCTTTCTGCCCCTCGGGGCTGATCAGCCAATCGATAAAACGCTGTCCGGGATTTTTCGCCACGTGAGGATGGCGCGCCGGGTTGACCAAAATCACGCCATATTGATTGCGCAGCGCCTTGTCCCCTTCCACCAGTACCCGCAGCGAATCGCGGTTCTGGAACGCAAGCCATGTGCCGCGATCGGCCAGCACATAGGCCCTCATGGCGGCGGCCGTATTGAGAGCTGCGCCCATTCCTTGCCCGATTTCCCGGTACCAGGAGCCTTTGAGCGCTTCGGGCCCAAACCCCGCTTTTTGCCAGAACGCGATTTCCGCCAGATGCGTGCCCGAGCGATCCCCGCGCGAGACAAACGGCGCGCCGGCCGCAGCGATGGCTTTAAGCGCGGTCTCCAAGGGGGCACCGGCAATCCGCGCCGGATCTTCCTTGGGGCCGATCAGGATAAAATCGTTATACATCACCGGGTACCGCGCGAGGCCAAAGCCTTCGGCGATGAATTTTTCTTCCGCCGCTTTGGCATGCACGAACACGACATCCGTATCGCCGCGCCGTCCGGTATCGAGCGCTTGCCCGGTGCCTTGGCTCAAGACCCGCACTTCAAGGCCGCTTGCCGCCTTGAAGCGGGGCAAGAGGTCCTTGAACAGTCCACTATCCACCGTGGAGGTGGTGGAGGCAACAACCAGCGCGCGAGGGGTGGATTGGGATCCTGCCGCCTCCTGCGCGCGTGCCAAAACTGGGAACATTCCCTGGAGGAGGCCCATTGCCAGCGCGGTCAGCCCGGCGATTTTGGCGCGGGAGCGCGCGGTTAAAAGCGCATGAGCT
>CAZGKS010000244.1:2502-3154 GCA_964526275.1 uncultured Methylobacterium sp.
AGCTTTTGGGGCAGCCCCAGCCCTTTGAGCTGTCCGTCCTGCGGCGCAGGTTACGAATAGGGTCATATCTGTTTGAAAAAAAATGAATTTCATAATTTTTCTCTGTTTTATGTGCCAGGGTCAGGACCCATGTTGAAGGGGTCCTAACCCTGGATTACCACAGCAAATCCCCGCGCAAATAGGCTTTTGCAAGCGCGGTTTGCGGGGTTGTGAAAAACGTTTCAGCCGGGGTATCTTCCACCAAGCACCCGGCATGCAAAAAGAGCACCCTCTGGGCCAGCCGCCGCGCTTGGCGGACATCATGCGTGGCGAGCACCAAGGTTGTACCCTCCCGCGCGAGCATTTCCAGTAGTTCTTCAATTTGGCGCGTGGCGGCAGGGTCCAGCGGGGCGGTAGGTTCATCGAGAAACAAGACCTGCGGATGCTGTATCCAGGCGCGGGCAAGCGCCAGCCGTTGCTGCTCCCCGCCGGAAAGCCGCCGCGCGGGGGCATCGGCCAGCTCCTGCAGGCCAAAACGCAGGAGCGCTGCCTCCAGCCAGGCCTTGTGCGTTTCCAAGGCAAAGCTCGTCTGCGCAAAAGCCAGATTATGGCGCACCGAGCGGCGCAACATGACCGGTTTTTGAAACACCATGGCATGGGCGGGGGCGGTATC
>CAZGKS010000245.1:0-3123 GCA_964526275.1 uncultured Methylobacterium sp.
GGGGTGCTGTTCTGGGTCGCCGTCACGGGGGCGGGGGTGTTGTTTTTTCTGCGCGGCGCGTTGGCACCGCAGACAGAAATTCTCGGCTTCGCGCAGGTGATCGATGGCGATTCGCTGCGCATCCATGGCCGGGAGGTGCGTCTTGAGGGCATTGATGCGCCAGAACTTCACCAGACCTGCCTTGAAGCCGGGCGCCCCTGGCCGTGCGGCAAAGCCGCGCGCGAGGCACTAGCACGCTTGGTTCATCGCGCCCCGGCCCTGTGCCTTACGCGCGGCAACGATCGCTATGGCCGCGCCTTGGCCACGTGCCGGGTTGCCGGGCGCGATATCGGGGCGCAGATGGTGGAGAATGGCCTTGCGATCGCCTATGGCCGCGCCAGCCGCTATAGTGCCGAGGAAGCGGAGGCCCGCGCCGCCTATCGCGGGCTGTGGCAAGGCACGTTTGAAGCCCCCGCCGATTACCGCCGCCAGCATGAACGCGAACCCTGAAACATGAAGGGTTTTGACAGAAACATATCAGGCTCTTATCTCTTTGCAGAAAAACGTGTCTTTTGTTCTTGATTGTTCCATCCAACGCAAAAACGCTATAAAGGTGCACTAGAGCGTTTCCAGCGAAGATTGAATCGCCGAAAACGCGCTATCTCTTTGTTCTAACGTAATTCCGGACGCGAAACCGGTTCCAACGATCGCTGGAATTGCTCTATCCTGTTCGCTTTTATATTCTTGCCTATCCGCACTTTCGTGAAGTTTTCGCCCATAAGTTTTGAACGCCCCGGAGTTTGCCATGCCTGCCGTTTCGGTTCCTGCCGCCCCTGATCGCCCATTTACCAACCGCATCGCCCTGATTACCGGCGCTTCGCGCGGGATAGGCCGGGCCGCTGCGCTCGCCTTTGCGCAAGCGGGAGCGCATGTGGTTGCCTTGGCGCGCACGCAAGGCGGGCTGGAAGAACTCGATGATGCCATCCGCGCGGTGGGGGGGGGGGCAACCCTTGTCCCGCTCGATCTGACCGATTTCGACGCGCTCGACCGGCTGGGGCTGGCGCTGCATGAGCGCTGGGGCAAGCTGGATATTCTGGTGGGCAATGCGGCAACTTTGGGGCCGCTTGGCCCGCTCAACCATATCGACCCCAAGGCGTTCGACCGCGTGATCGCCACCAATGTCACCGCCAATTACCGCCTGATCCGCGCCATGGATCCGTTGTTGCGGGCCTCAGAGGCGGGGCGGGCGCTGTTTTTATCGTCCTCAGCGGGCAGCAACGCCCATGCCTATTGGGGCCTTTATGGCGCCAGCAAAGCCGCGCTCGATTTGATGGTGCGCGATTGGGCAGAAGAGATCCGCGCGATCACGCCCATCCGGGTTATGCTGGTTAATCCGGGCCGCACCCGCACCCGCATGCGGGCGGAAGCCGCCCCCGGCGAAGACCCGGCAACGCTGCCGCCGCCAGAAGCGATCACCCCGTTTTTGCTGCGTATGGCCGCCCCCGATTGGCAGGAAACCGGCAAGCTGTTCGATTTCCCCACCAAACAAGTGCTGGAATTCCGCGCCCCCGGTTAAGGTGGTTTTGGCGCAAGGCGCACAGGATCCGGCGCGCCCTGTTTCCCGGCTTGCAGGGCAGGGTTTATGCGCACGCAACCGTTAACACCGGGCCTTTTGGTGCAAAATCAGATGGCTTTATCTTGAAAAAAACAGTTTTATCCGCCAAAAAATGACGCTTGGAAAATTCTGAAAACTGATTCGGGCCGGGTTTCCCCCGTGTTTGTTTCACCTCTTAACGCGGGACCAGCCCAACGCATAAAACCCCGGTTAACCCTGTCTCGTTTTAGCACATGCGTACAAAAATTTGATCTTTTGCTGTGATTTTGGGCATGACAGGTCGGTTGAACGCGTTAAACGCCGTGCCTTACCTGAAAATCGGAAGCGATAGTTACCATGATTCTCCCAGACATGATTCTCCCAGAAGTGCCGCCCGCCTCCCCCGCGCATCCCAGCCCGGCAGGGCTCGACAAAATCCGCGCCGATATAACCCGCGCAGAGACGGATTTTGACCGCGCGCGAGGATCGGTGACCTTGGTGGCGGTCTCCAAAACCCAGACGGAGGCGGCGATTCTCCCGCTTCTGGAGGCCGGGCAGCGGGTTTTTGGCGAAAATCGTGTGCAGGAAGCGCAGGCGAAATGGCCGTCCTTGCGCGCGCAGTATCCGGGCGTGGAACTGCATCTGATCGGCCCGCTGCAAACCAACAAAGTGCGCGAGGCGGTCGCTTTATTCGAGTGCATCGAGACCCTCGACCGCCCCTCCCTGGCGGCAGCGCTTGCCCAGGAAATCGCGCGCACAGGCAAAACCCCGCGCCTGCTGGTGCAGGTCAATACCGGGGCGGAGGCGCAAAAAACAGGCCTTTTACCGCAGCAGGTCGATGCGTTTCTGGCGCAATGCCGCGCGGAATTCGGCCTTGTGATCGCTGGCCTGATGTGCATCCCGCCCGTCGATGCGCCGCCTTCGGCGCATTTCGCGCTGTTGGCGCAAATCGCCCGTCGCAACGCACTCCCCATACTCTCCATGGGCATGAGCGCGGATTTTGCCGCTGCCATCCAGCTTGGCGCTACCCATGTGCGGATCGGCTCTGCGCTGTTTGGCGCCAGAGGGTAAGCGTGCAGACACGTGGCGTTCTGCTGAAACGCAGCCTACGCTTATGCCGGTTTGAAAGAACGCGTTCTGAAATAAAGAGACAAGGGCCTGACGTATTTCTCTTAAAACCTATCAGGCTCCAGAGCCTGCCGTGTTTTGATGGAAGCACGTCATACTCTTATCTAACTGTATAAAAACGCGTCTTTTGCTCTTGAATCCCATCAAAAGCAAAAGCGCCATAGGTCGCCGCCCTGCCGTTTGCGCCTGCGGTGTTGTGCCTCACGGCTGTTTGGGCGGCTCTAACCCCGGGGGGGCCAAACCGGGAGGGGCGCCCAAACCGGGCAGCGAAAGCCCCGGCAAGCCACCGCCCGGTGCATCCAGCCCCGGTATCGACAGGTTGTTGAGCTGTTGTTCGACCGATTTGGCGTCGATCTGAACCTGCTGGCCCTTATACACCATCACCATTTGCGGAAACAGGATCACCAACGCGACCATGATGC
>CAZGKS010000246.1:0-3122 GCA_964526275.1 uncultured Methylobacterium sp.
ACGAAACCTCGATCACGCTGCACGAAAAAGGGCCGCGGCGTGTTTCTCCGTTCTTCATTCCCGGTCGCTTGATCAATCTCGCCTCTGGCTATGTTTCGATCGCGCATGGGCTCAAGGGGCCGAATCATTCGGTCGTCACCGCCTGCTCGACCGGCGCGCATGCGATCGGCGATGGCGCGCGCCTGATCGCGTTGGGGGATGCAGAAGTGATGGTCGCGGGCGGCGCCGAATCGCCAATCTCGCGCATTTCTCTGGCCGGTTTTGCCGCTTGCCGTGCGCTCTCGACCCATTTCAACGATGAACCCACGCGCGCTTCCCGCCCCTATGATAAAGACCGCGATGGCTTTGTCATGGGCGAGGGCGCCGGTGTGGTTGTGCTGGAGGCCTATGAGCACGCCAAGGCGCGCGGTGCTCATATTTACGCCGAAGTGGTGGGCTATGGCCTGTCGGGCGATGCGTACCATATCACCTCCCCCTCCGAAGATGGCGATGGCGCGTATCGCTGCATGGCCGCAGCGCTCAAACGCGCGGGCCTGCCAGCTTCCGCCATAGATTATATCAATGCGCACGGCACCTCGACCCCGTTGGGCGATGAGATCGAGCTTGGCGCGGCCTTGCGGTTGCTGGGGGATAAGGCGGAGCGGGTTTCGATGTCTTCCACCAAATCCTCGACCGGGCATTTGCTGGGGGCGGCGGGGGCTATTGAGGCGATCTTCTCCATTCTGGCGCTGCGCGATCAGATCGCCCCGCCCACGCTCAACCTTGATAATCCATCCGTTGAAACGGTCATGGATCTGGTACCCCATACCGCGCGCAAACGGCAGATTGGCGTTGTGCTTTCCAATTCCTTCGGGTTTGGCGGCACCAATGCCTCCTTGGTGCTCAAACATCCGGAGGCGTGAGCTGTTTGGGCAAAAACAGCCCTATGGGTTTTAGGAAAACGCCTTGGGGCTGCGAATCTTGGGGGTTGTGAATCTTGGGGTTTTAAATCTTGAGGCCATGCTCTGGAGCGTTTTTGCTTTTGATGGACTCATCCAGGGCAAAAGCCGCGTTCTTATACAATTCGATAAGAGCAGGATGTGCTTCCATCAAAACACCTCATGCTCTGGCTGTTGAAAAACACTTTTGAGCTTCAGGCGGAACCAATAAAAATACCCGCGATCAGCACCAAAGCGCCACCAACCACGACCTGAAACACCGAGCGCAAAAAGGGTGTATCCATGTAGCGCGTGCGGATCCACGCAATGGCAACCAATTCGATCGCCACAATAATCGAGGCGATGCTGGTCGCTATCAGGAAGGCATTGGGCAAGGCATTGGGCACCAGATAGGGGAGGGTGTGCCCCAACCCGCCCAAAGCGGTCATTGCGCCGCATACTGTCCCGCGCAGCCAGGGCGAGCCGCGCCCGGAGATCAACCCGTCATCGGACATGGCTTCGGTGATCCCCATCGAGATACCGGCCCCGACAGAGGCGGCAAGCCCGACCAGAAACGTATCCCAGTTATTATGCGTCGCGAAAGCGGCGGCAAACAGCGGCGCCAGCGTAGAGACCGAGCCATCGATCAACCCGGCCAAGCCGGGCTGGACATAGGTGAGCACGAAGCGGCGATGGCTGGCCGCGTCTTCTTCGCTGCGGGCATTGTCGGTCAGGTGGGTTTGGGCCAACTGACCCGCCTTTTTGCCGTGCCCGCGTTCCACTTCCGCCAGATGAATAAAGGTCTCCCGCACACGCAGATCCCGGCTTTGCGTGGCCGCTTTTTCATAAAAATTGGCGGCCTGCATTTCCATGATCGCGGCTTCTTCGCGCATCCGGTCGGGGGTTAGATTACGGGTCCACCATACGGGATTGCGGGTTATAAAGCCGCGCACATCTTCACGCCGTACGGGCGGCAGATGTTCGCCAAACCGCTCGCGATAGAGCGCGAACAAGGCCGCACGGTGCGCGCGTTCTTCCTCTGCCATACCCTCAAACACTTTCGCGGAAGCGGCATATTCCTCTGCACAGCTTTCCGCGAAGGCATCATAGATGCGGCTGTCCTCTTCCTCGTTGGCGATGGCGAGCGCGAGAACCTCGCGCTCTGTCAGGTCAGAGAGGGATTTTTGCGAAAAAAAAGCCATGGGCAGTTTCCTGATCAAAAGCCCCGCTGTTTATCGGCAACAGGGGGTAGGCATGCGGAAAATCTGCTGCCAGCCTACAGCAATTTGCGCAAGGCATAAAGCGCTTCCAACGCTTCGCGCGGGCTTAACTCGTCTGGTGCCAGCGCGGCAAGCTGCACGCGCACGGGATCGGGCGGGCTGGCGGCGGGGGGTGGTTCGGGCGGGGCGGCGGCCAGACGCGAAAACAGGGGCAGATCATCGATCATGCGGGTAACGGGGGAGGCGCGGTCGGATTTTTCCAATTCCGCCAGAATAACCCCCGCCCGTTTGAGCACATTGGCCGGCAACCCTGCCAGCTTGGCGACCTGCAAGCCATAGGAGCGGTCGGCGGCGCCGGGCACGACCTCGTGCAAAAACACTACCTCATCGCGGTAGGTGCTGACCTTCATGGTGACGGGCTTGAGGCGGGAAAGGCGCGCACATAAAGCCGTAAGCTCATGAAAATGCGTTGCAAACAGCCCGCGCGCACGGATAGTTTCGTGCAAATGCTCCATGGTTGCCCAGGCAATCGACAAGCCGTCATAGGTCGCGGTGCCGCGCCCGATCTCATCTAGAATAACCAGCGAGCGAAACGTGGCCTGGTTGAGAATGGCGGCGGTTTCGACCATCTCCACCATGAAGGTCGAGCGCCCGCGCGCCAGATCATCGGCGGCCCCCACCCGGCTGAAAAGACGATCGACAAGGCCGATTTCAGCGCTTGCCGCAGGCACGAAGCTGCCCATTTGCGCTAAAATGGCAAGGAGCGCATTTTGCCGCAAATAGGTGGATTTACCGGCCATATTCGCGCCGGTTACCAACAGGATCTTGCCATCCAGCGCGCCGGGCGCCGGGGAAAGGTCGGTCGCATTGGCCATAAACGCTTCGCCGGCACTTTTGAGCGCGCGTTCCACCACCGGGTGCCGCCCGGCCTCAATGGCAAAGACCGGCTCTTCGCGCAATACCGGGCGGGTCCAGCCCTCGATGC
>CAZGKS010000247.1:0-3075 GCA_964526275.1 uncultured Methylobacterium sp.
CTGCGCCGCTTCGTGACCGCCAGCATTTTAGGCTGGAGCGAATATATGAAAGGCGGGGAAGGCAATAAGGCCGCCAATGCGTTGATCCGTACCCATAACCCGGATATGCCGCCGGATTTGATGGCCTATGCGCTCAAAACCATGCAAAGCTATGGCATTGTGCAATCAGGCGATGCGCTCAAACTGGGCATTGGCGCCATGAGTGATGCGCGCTGGTCGCGGTTTTATACCCAGATGCGCGATGCCGGGCTGTTCAAGCCCAATCTGGATGTCAAGCGCGCTTATACGCTTGACTTTGTCAATGCCGGTTTGGGGTTGTGAGCCTGCCGTGATTGCCAAGGGAGAGAGCGCCAAGGGAGAGAAGGGGCGCCTTGTTTCGCTCGAAAAGCTGGGCAAAACGCATCCTTGCGGTTTATGCGCGCTGGAGGGCGTGACCCTTGATGTGCAGCGCGGCGAGATTTTAGGGGTTTTGGGCGCTTCGGGCGCTGGAAAATCGACCCTGTTGCGGCTGCTGGCCGGGCTCGATGCGCCAAGCGCGGGAGCGATCACTTGGCACACGCCCTCTGGCCAGCGCCCGGCCATGGGCTTTGTGTTTCAAGATGCCACCTTGATGCCGTGGGCGGATGCTTGCGCCAATGTCGCGCTGCCTTTGCGCCTTGCCGGGATGCCCGCCGCCCAAGCCCGGCTCCAGGCCGAAGCGGCGCTGGCGAGCGTGGGGCTTGCAGGCTTTGCGCGCAGCTATCCGCGTGCCTTGTCGGGGGGGATGCGCATGCGCGTTTCGCTCGCGCGGGCCTTGATCACGGCACCGGAACTCCTGCTGCTCGATGAACCCTTCGCCGCGCTCGATGAGCAAACCCGCGAAGCGTTGAGCGATGACCTGTTGACCCTGTGGCACAAGGCGCCGTTTACGGCGGTGTTTGTTACGCATTCGGTCGCGGAGAGTGTTTATTTATGTGACCGCATCGCGGTGCTTTCTCCCCAACCGGGGCGGATTGCGGCGGTGATCGACAATGCGCTGCTCCGTCCGCGCGTGCTGGAGCTGCGCTATGCCCCCGATTTTGCTGCCTTGAGCCGCACCCTCTCCGCCACTTTGCGGGCAAGCGGTAGCGGGCGTGCGCCTTTGGGCGGGGGAGCGGGGCGCGCTTTGGCTGGGGAGGGGGCGCAGTGAGCCGTTTTTTGCGCCTCTGGTTGGTTTGGCTCAACCCTTTGCTGGCGCTGGCGGTGTGGGAGGGGGCGGTGCGCTTCGGCCTGATCGCGCCGTTCGTACTGCCTGCGCCAAGCGTGATTGCCTATACGCTTTATGCCGATGCCGCCTTGCTCTGGCCTGCCTGGCTCAATACCCTGCGCCTGACGGCCTTGGCCTTGCTGTGTGCGGCGGGGGCCAGTTTAGGGTTGGGGGTTTTGTTTACCTTCGCGCCGCGTCTTGAGCGCGTGCTGATGCCCTATCTGGTTTTGGCGCAGGTTACGCCGATTGCCGCGATTGCACCGCTCTTGCTGATCTGGGTGCCGCATGCGCCGACCGCCTTGCTGATCTGTGCGTGGCTGGTCGCGTTTTTTCCGCTGATGGCCAATACCGGGATGGGGCTGCGCAGCACAGACCCGAACCTTGAAGCCCTGTTCACGCTGCATGGAGCGAGCCGTTGGCAACGCCTGCGGTTTCTCAAACTGCCTTCAGCCTTGCCGTGGTTTCTCGAAGGGCTTAAGATTTCCGGTGGCTTGGCGTTGATTGGCGCGGTTGTGGCGGAAATGGTGGCAGGGACCGGCGGGGTGGCCTCCGGTCTGGCGTTTCGATTGCTGGAGGCTGGGTATCAGCTCAAAATGCCCAGGCTGTTTGCCGCGCTTGCCTTGATAGCGGCAAGCGGCATCGTGCTGCATATCGCGTTGCGCGCTCTGGCCGTGGCAGCTTTGCGCGGCTGGCATGAAAGCGCGCGCTAGAGCGTTTCCAGCGATGGTTGAATCGCCGAAAACTCTCTATCTCTTTGTTTTAACGCAATTCCAGACGCGAAACCGGTTCCAACGATCGCTGGAATTGCTCTAGAGAGTTTTTTCTTTTGATGGTTTCATCAAGAGCAAAACGCTATAAACAACATCTTGTTTCTGCACCTGTAACCTTGCCAGCTATCGCGCAAAAGCATCAAGCGCCCTCCTTGCGAGGGGCTGTGCGCCCCAGCAAACGCGCCATTTCTTGCTCGATCTGGTCCATGTCTTGCACGGGGGTGGTTTCTTGCGTTGGGGTAGTTTCTTGCGCGGGCATTGCCTGCACCGGAGCCATGGAGGCCACAGGCGCGGAGACGCTCAAAATCTGGGGCCGCGTTAGCACCGGCATTGCTTGCACGCGCGAAACCTCGGGCGGCGCGGGGGGTAGGACAGGGCTGGCGGGCGGCATAACATTGGGGGCCCCTGCAGGCAGGCCCGGCGGCTCGAAAACCGAAGCGCCGACCAAAGCTGCCGGTCCTGTCTGCGCGAAAGCCTCCGGCGCGGCAAACGGCGGGCCTAATCTATCCGCACGCGCCTCATCCGGCGCGGCAAGGTCCTGCGGGCTTGGCGCGGCGGGGGAAACCACAAGGTTTGCGCTCGCGCTGTCTGGTTGTGCTTGCGCGGGCAGAGGGGCATCGCGCTCCGGCAAGCCAAAAACCGATGGCGGCGTTTTGCCCGCAGAAGGGTGAGACGCATTGCCAACAGGCTTCTGCAGCACCTCGTTGAGCCGTTTGGCCATATCGGTCAAGGGGCGAGAGGCGCTCTCGCCCGAACGATCCGCCCCAAGGAAGCTGCGAAAGCTTTTGCGCGCCACCGGTTGCAGCGCAGGCGGTTCGGCGGTGCGACCAAGCGCACCCGCTTCAGCTTGGGTCGGCACAGGGCCAGCGACCATGGGGTCGAAAAGCGCTTGGCCATGAGGCGACGAGGGGGAAAAGGGTTCCACAGACGGCATCTGCCGCGAAGGTTCCATAAAAACCGGAGCGGCAGGCGGCGGCGCGGCAGGCGGCAAGGCGGAGGGCGCAAAAGCAGGCGGCGCGGCGGCGGATTGCATACCGCCCAGCGGCAGCGGCGCGGAAGGATGCGAGCCCCCCCCGGCCC
>CAZGKS010000248.1:0-3011 GCA_964526275.1 uncultured Methylobacterium sp.
GCTTGAGCAACGCCAAGGTCGCAGGGTCAGAAAAATCCCCCTGGCGGAGTTCAAGCGGGCCCGGCACAGGCCTCTGATCGGGCGGGGTTCCGGGCGGCTTGGGTATCACGGGTGTCTCTTTCCGTATGTCCTGTAGCGTTTTTGCTTGGGATAGAATCCGCAAAAGCACAAGACGCGTCTTTCAATATCGAGATAAAAGCATGACGTGTTTGTATTAAAATACGTCATGCTCTGGCGTAAGATCAGAGGGTATATTGCCTCAAGCGCTCCGGATCGTTTGAATATGGCGCAAGGCAGCCGCGAAAACCTGCTCGATAGCCAGGTGATCGGTTTGCAGGCGCAAGGCATCCGGGGCGATGCGCATATTGGGGGCATCGCGCGTATCGCGGGCGGAAAGATCAGCCGCGATTTGATCCAGTTCAACGGCCTCCCCGCGTGTGCGCAATTCGGCGGTTCGGCGCTGCGCCCGCACCCGTACATCGGCATCGATCCAGAATTTGACCGGCGCGAACGGGGCGATCACCGTGCCGATATCGCGGCCATCGAGCACGGCACCTTGCGGGGTGCAGGCGAAGGTTTTTTGCACATGGAGCAAAGCTTGCCGCACCCCAGGCATGGCGGCAACGCGGCTGGCAGCCTCCCCTGCGGCCCGCTCGCGCAGGCGCGGGTTGCCCAGCGCATCGAGGGTCAAGCCTGCGGCCAGCGCGCGGGCGCAGGCTTCATCGTGCAGATCGTGCCCGCCATCGCGCAGGGCTTGCCCCACGGCGCGATAGAGCAACCCCGTATCCATGTAGGGCAGGTGGAAATGCCCCGCCAGCGCCTTGGCCAAAGTGCCCTTGCCGGAGGCTGCCGGTCCATCCACCGCGATAACCAGCGGCTGTGCAGCACCGCGCGGATCCGCCGCAGGGATATGTGCAATATCCGCGCTCATTGGAACTGTGCCCCAAGCCGGGTCATCAGCGGCAGAAAATCCGGAAAGGAGGTGACAATAAAAGCGGTATCATCGACCTTGCACCCTTTGGTTGCCGCCAGCCCCAGCACCAGGAAGCTCATGGCGATGCGGTGGTCCATATGCGTTGCCACCACCCCGCCGCCCTGGGGCGGTTTGCCCGTGCCCCGTACTACCAGATCATCGCCCAGAATTTCATGCTCGATCCCATTGGCGGCAAGCCCGGCGGCAACCGCTGCCAGCCGATCGCTTTCCTTCACCCGTAATTCGTGCAGCCCGCGCATGCGCGTTTCGCCGGTGGCAAAAGCGGCCGCTATCGCCAGAATGGGGTATTCATCGATCATCGCCGGAGCGCGTTCGGCGGGGACATCCACCCCGTTGAGCGCGCTATGGCGCACGCGCAGGTCGGCGATCGCTTCTCCCCCTTCCACCCGGCGGTTGGTGGCTTCGATATCGGCCCCCATTTCAAGCAAGGTGGTGATCAGCCCGATGCGCAACGGGTTCATCATCACCGCTTCAAGCGTAAGGTCTGATCCGGGGGTGATCAGCGCGGCCACCAGCGGAAAGGCGGCCGAGGAGGGGTCCGCCGGCACGATAATCGGGCGCGGAGAAAGCTCTGGCTGGCCATGGAGGGTTATCTTGCGGCCATGCGCCCCGTGGGGAGAAACATCGAGCCTGGCGCCGAAATAGGCGAGCATCTTTTCGGTATGGTCGCGGCTGGCTTCCGGCTCGATCACGGTGGTCTCGCCCGGCGCATTGAGTCCACAAAACAACACCGCCGATTTGATCTGGGCGGAGGCAACCGGGGTTTCATAGGTGATCGGGATAACGGCATCTGCGCCGCGCAAGGTGAGCGGCAAGCGGGTGCCTTCAGCGCAGCTTAGTACGCGCACCCCCATTTGCTGCAACGGCGCAAGGATACGCCCCATGGGGCGCTTGCGCAGCGAGGCATCGCCGTCAAAGGTGGCTTCAATCGGGTGTCCGCCGATCACGCCCATCATCAGGCGCGAGCCGGTACCGGCATTGCCGAAATCGAGCGGAGCAGTGGGGGCGAGCAAGGTGCCAACGCCCATGCCTTGCACGCGCCATTCGCCTGGGCCCAGATGCTCGACGCTCGCCCCCAGCGCGCGCGCCGCCTGCGCGGTGCGCAGCACATCCTCGCCCTCCAGCAGGCCGGAAACACGGGTTTCCCCCACCGCCAGCAACCCGAGAATCAGCGCGCGATGCGAGATGGATTTATCCCCCGGTACCCGCACCATCCCTTTGAGCGGCGCGCCGGGCAGGGCGCCCAGCGGTTCGGGCGAAGTCGTATGCATCATGATCCCTCACGTCGGTTGATAGCCCTGGGGAGAGCGGGTTTGCCATAAAATGGCGTGCGGCGTGAAAAACACCAAGCTTAATTTTGCCCCCGGACGCCTGTTTTTCAAGGCATTTCGGCTAACGCACGCCTTCAAGATACCCAAACCCCATTGACACTTGATCTTTGGGCAACTAACGGGCTTCATCGTGTTTTTGCAAGCGGTGATTTACCCCTTGCCCACCCTAGTTTCCCGGTTTTGCCGGATGAGGAAGCCCAATGCCCAAAGCTGACCTTGGCACCAAGCGCGTTTGCCCCGTTACGGGCCGCAAATTTTATGATCTCGACCGCGATCCAATCACCTCGCCCTATACCGGGCAGAGCTATCCGCGCAGCTATTTTGATCCCCAAGCGCTGAGCGCCCAAAGCGGCGCTGAGGGGGATGACGAATTGCCGCTGGGCCCGGAAGGCGCACTGCTGGTACCGCTTGAAGAAGCGGTGCTGGCCGACGATGCCAAGATTATTGTCGAGGATGATATCGATCTCGATACCGATGAGGACGATACCTTCCTGGCGCCGGAAGAGGATGAGGATGACGGCGATGTCGCCGGCCTGATCGATGGCGACCTTGAGGAAGACGAGGAAAGCTGAGCCTTTTCGGCCTTTCGAGCCAGCGGCGATTTCTAAGTGGTATTTGCCACCCCCCTCGAACTTGCCGCCAGACTTCAGCGTGTCAAGAGTTAAGGGGGCGCACCAGATCTGCGC
>CAZGKS010000249.1:0-2991 GCA_964526275.1 uncultured Methylobacterium sp.
CGCCAGAAGCGCGGGCGCTCCATGGCGTGCCGCTGGGGCTGCTGCATGGGGGGCGGGTAACCCAATTCATCGCCAAAGATGCGCTCATAACGCAAGAAAGCGTGGCTTTGGTGGAGGATACCGTGTTGTTTCGCCTGCGAAACGCCTATAACACCATGATGTGGGGCGAAGCGGAAGCTGACACCCCCGACACCCCCGACACCCCCAAGACCAGCGGCCTTGCCCGCGCGCGCAGCGCGCCGATCACAGGAGGGGTTTCATGATCTTTCTTCCTCCAGGGGTCGATGCCTTCACCGCTTTGGCCTTGATCCTGTTGTCGTTTTTTGCATCCGCTCTCACCGCGGCCTTCGGCATTGGCGGGGGGATGACCATGCTCGGCGCGCTGGCGGGCAGTGTTTCTCCCAATGTCGTGATTGCCGTGCATGGCATGGTGCAATTTGGCTCCAATATCGGCCGCGCGGTTTTGCAAAAGGCGCATGCGCATTGGCCTTCCTTCTGGCGATTTCTGGCGGGCTCCGTTATCGGCGCCCTGATCGGCGGTTTTGCCTTTACCAGCCTGCCCGAACGCGTCTTGATGGGGATTTTAGGCGCGTTTATTCTCGCCATGGTGTGGTTGCCCAAACCACGGATACCCGGATTTACGAAAAGCGGGCTGGTGCTTGGCGGGGTGGTTTCTTCCATTTTGTCGATGTTTGTGGGCGCAACCGGGCCGTTTGCGCAAGCGCTGCTGCTGCCTTTGGGCCTTGATCGAAAGGCGATGATTGCCACCAACGCGTTGATGATGACCGCCCAGCATGGGCTTAAGGTTATTGTTTTCGGATTTGTCGGGGTTGCCTTGATCCCTTGGCTGCCGCTTGTAGCCACCATGATCGCGACGGGCTTTCTGGGAACGGTTTTGGGGACAAAACTGCTTGAAAAGCTGCCCGAACGCGCGTTTCAGGTTATTATCCGGGGGCTGCTCACCGTTATCGCGCTCGATCTGCTGCGCA
Source organism: uncultured Methylobacterium sp. (assembly GCA_964526275.1). GTDB lineage: Bacteria > Pseudomonadota > Alphaproteobacteria > Rhizobiales > Beijerinckiaceae > Rhabdaerophilum. The sequence goes on from CAZGKS010000249.1 coordinate 990, forward strand.
AAGCGGCGGGCCTGACCTTGTGGTGACACCCCGGTATGCCCGGTTCTTGTGATGTCCGGCTATTGTGCGGCTTCAAGCAGAATTTCGCGTTTTCCGGCATGGTTGGGCGGGCCAACAATCCCTTCGCGTTCCATCCGTTCAATAATGGAAGCTGCCCGGTTATAGCCGATTTGCAACCGGCGCTGGACATAAGAGGTCGAAACCTTTTTATCGCGCAGCACAACCGCCACCGCCTGATCGTATAAATCGGCGCTTTCATCGCCAAATTCGCCTTTATCGAAGACCGCGCCATCCTCGCCGTCGCTGCCTTCTGCGGCGGTTTCCTCATCAAGGGTAACGGCATCGACATAATCCGGGACGCCTTGGGTTTTGAGGTGGTTGACCACCTTTTCAACTTCGCCATCGGCAACAAACGGGCCGTGCACGCGCGAAATACGCCCGCCACCCGCCATATAGAGCATATCGCCCTGGCCAAGCAGCTGCTCGGCGCCCATTTCGCCCAAAATCGTGCGGCTATCGATTTTGGAGGTGACCTGAAACGAGATTCGCGTGGGGAAATTGGCCTTGATCGTGCCGGTAATCACATCCACCGAGGGGCGCTGCGTTGCCATGACGATATGGATACCCGCTGCGCGGGCCATTTGCGCCAGGCGCTGCACCGCGCCTTCGATCTCCTTGCCCGCAACCAGCATCAGATCCGCCATTTCGTCGACAATCACGACGATATAGGGTATTTTTTTGGTGTCCATCACCTCTTCTTCATAGAGCGCCTCACCGGTCTGCCGGTCATAGCCGCTCTGGATCGTGCGGGTAAGCTGCTCGCCGCGCGCTGCCGCTTCGTCCATGCGGGCGTTATAGCCATCGATATTGCGCACCCCCACCTTCGACATCTTGCGGTAGCGGTCTTCCATTTCCCGCACCGCCCATTTGAGCGCGACAACCGCCTTTTTGGGGTCGGTCACGACCGGCGAAAGCAGATGCGGAATCCCGTCATAGACCGATAATTCCAGCATTTTCGGATCGATCATGATGAGGCGGCATTGCTCCGGCTTCAAATGATAGAGCAGCGAGCAGATCATGGTGTTGATGGCGACCGATTTCCCCGAACCGGTGGTACCGGCAACCAGCAGATGCGGCATGCGGGCCAGATCCACGATCACGGGCTCCCCGCCGATGGTTTTACCCAGACAAATCGGCAAGCGCAGCTTGGATTTCTCGAAATCCTCACAGGCGAGCAATTCGCGCAGCAGAACGGTTTCGCGCTTGGCATTGGGGAGTTCGATCCCGATCGCGTTGCGGCCAGAAACCACGGCCACACGGGCTGCCACCGCGCTCATCGAGCGGGCGATATCTTCAGCCAGCCCGATCACGCGCGAGGATTTTGTGCCCGGCGCGGGTTCCAGTTCATAGAGGGTTACTACCGGGCCGGGGCGGACATTGATAATTTCCCCGCGCACGCCAAAATCATCCAAAACGCCTTCCAGCAGGCGGGCGTTCTGCTCCAGGGCTTCGGCGGAAATTTGCGGAGTTGCCTGCTTTTTAGGCTCCGCCAGCAAAGCCAGCGGGGGAAATTCATAGCCATCAGCGCCAAATCCTGCGCCGAAAATCGAGGGTTGAGCCTCGCTTTTGGCGCGTTTGCCTGGTTTGAGCGCCCCAACCGGCAGGGTAACGCGGGCAAAGCTACCCGTTTGGTCTGGCATATCAAAGGGCAGATCGTCGGGGTCGTCCTCTTGCGCATAGGCGTTTTCTTGCGCATAGGCTTCATGGTTGGCATAGGCGCCAGAGCCTGCCGTTTCAGCAGGGCCCATTGCAGAATAATACGCGCCTGCGGGAGGGTTAACCATGGGCTCTGCCACACCAAAGCCAGGCTCCCGCCGCATGCCGGATGCAGGCATTACCGCCATTTCGGGGCCAGATAGACCAAGCCGCGCCCCTAAACGCCCCAAAAACCCCTTGGCCGCATAGACCCAATGCAGCCCGACACCGATCGCCAGGCTGGCGC
>CAZGKS010000250.1:0-2981 GCA_964526275.1 uncultured Methylobacterium sp.
CCCTGCGCGCCTGCAAAACCGATCAAAGCTTCAAGGCAATGATCGATCTCTGTGCCGCTGTCATCAATTCACGATGAACCTCAACAAACCTTAAAGCAAGGCGTTCTATGTGCCTTCCGCCAAGGCCCGGCAGGGGCCAAAGCTGTGTCGATGCAGCGCGCACAGCCCCAAACGCATCAAGGCGGCGCGATGCAGCGCTGTCGGATACCCGGCATGGCGGGCAAAGCCATATCCGGGATACTGTTTATCCGCTTCGAGCATCATCGCATCGCGCCATACTTTGGCAACGATCGAGGCGGCGGCAATGGCTTTCACCTTGGCATCGCCCCCGATCACCGCCCGCCCGGCACACGGCAAACCCGGCGGTACGAATTTGCCATCCACCAACGCCAAATCAGGCAGCACGGGCAAGGCGTGGATTGCGCGGCGCATCGCTTCAAGGCTGGCCGCGTGGATATTACGCGCATCGATTTCAGGCGCGGATAGACTGGCAATCCCAACCGGACACACCGCCAGGATCTGCGCTGCCAAGGTCATCCGGCGCGCCGGGGAGAGCGTTTTGGAATCGGCAAGCGCGTGGGCATCAAAGCCCATAGGCAGCACAACCGCGGCGGCAACCACGGGCCCTGCCAAGGGACCGCGCCCGACCTCATCCACGCCAGCCACGATCTGCGCCGTTTCTTTCTGTGTCGTCTCTTTCTGCGCCGTATCTTGCCGCCTTGTTGGGGCATCGGCGCCCTTGGTATCCTCCACGCGGTTATTTTCATGCGCGCGTCTGTGTGCAGACATCGCCTTGCTTGCCGGTTGCATCCTTGCCTCCTTGCCGCCACAATAGCGCCTCGTATACGCTCAAAAGCGCTTTGGGCGATGACCTGAAAACCCCGTTGCTCTGGCAAACAGAGTAACCTACCACGCAGGAGCCCCTTTAATGCCCTTGAACACACATGCGCGCCAGAGATAAATGCCGGAAGCGCCATGACCCTCCCTCCTGCTCCGGCTCTTCATCCTTTAGCGCCTGCCTCTCTCCCCGCCGATGAGGCGGGGGTGCTGGCCTATTTGCTCGCCCAAGCGCCAGAACCAGAAGCCTTGCTGGCTTTTGCCTTGTATCGGCAGGCGGTTCTGGCGTTTATCGCGCGCTACCAGACCCATCACGCCCGCCCACCGGAACCGGGGGAGCTGGCAGGGTTTGCTTTTGGTGAAGCGCATCCCGACCGATTGGCTGTCTATCGCAGCAAGGCTTTAGCCTTGTTGCGTGCGCCAGATGTGCCGGTATCTGCGCCAGATCTTTCTCTTGAAAGCGCGCCCACATCCATGCCGCCTCCCCCTTTTGCCGCAGCCCCGCTCTCCCTCAAACCCCAAGATTTGCGGGCTCTGATCACCCGTTTCATGCTCTTGCTAGCGGCTGTTATCTTCACGGCTCTGGTGTTGCGGTTCTTTGTTACATCCCATATTCCATAACTGCCGCCAAAGCAGACCTTTTCGCGGATCGGTAAGGTTGTTGCGCCCGGCAAGCCCTGCCAGTTTGCCTGTCATAGCGGTCAGAATATTGATCCCACGGGTGTTTGGCGCATGCGCTTTGGCCATATGTTCCGAGGATACCAGCGGCTTCACAGCCTCCAGCACCCAAGGAACACCCGCGCTCTTCCACAAACAGAGAGGCGCCTGACGAAGACCAAACAGGTCTTTTCAAGGACCTTTGGCATGAGAGGGGATTAGTCAGGGAACATTAACCCTAACGCGTCACAATGGTGCGCTCGCCCCTAATGGTTGGTGCCAACGGGGCGTGATATGTAACAGGAGTTGTGGATGCCCATCCTCGAAAGCGCACGCGCGATGCGGTTTACCCGCCGTAAAATGATCGAAACAACGGCTTTGGCGGCCCTTTTAGGCGCCTGCAGCAGTGTCGAGAACATGCTGCCCGAAACCGGACAGGGGGAATCGCTGGTACAGCAACCCAACGATAAAACCGCTGTGCGCGTGGGGCTGTTGTTGCCGATGACCGGCCCCAACATGGAAAATACCGCCCAGAGCCTGCGCAATGGCGCGCAAATGGCCCTGGCCGATTTTGGGGCCAGCAACCCGATCCAATTGCTGCTGATGGATGATCGCGGCACGCCGGAAGGCGCGCGGATTGCCGCGCAGCAGGCTTTGGCGGCGGGGGCTGAGGTAATTCTGGGGCCCGTTATGGCCTCTTCCGTTACCGCTGCCGCGCAAGTAACACGACAAGCCGGTAAGCCGATGATCGCTTTTTCCTCGGATAAGGCGGTTGCGCAGCCTGGTGTCTATGTCATGGGTTTTATTCCGCAGGCCGATGTGCAGCGCATGATCGGCTTTGCGGCCAGCCGTGGTAAAAAGGCTTTCGCGGCCCTGTTGCCGCAAACCGCCTATGGCAATGCGATCGAGGCGGAATTCATGTCAGCGGCCAGCGCTTCCGGGCGCCGCGTCACTTCGGTTGCCCGCTATGCCCCCGGCGCCCCTGAAGCCGGGGTTGCGCAATTGCGCTCGGCGCTCTCGCAATCCGATACCCTGATGCTGGCGGAAGGCGCAGAAGGATTGGGCGGCCTGCTCAACGCCTTGAGTTCGGCGGGGATTTCATCCCGGCAGGTCCAGTTTATCGCGCCCGCAATCTGGCAGGATAGCCGTGTATTCACCCAAAGCGTACTTGATGGCGCCTGGTTCGCCGCTCCCGATACGAGCCGCTTCAACGCCTTTGCGGCGCGGTATCAGGCGCAATTCAACCAAGCGCCCCCCCGGATTGCCACTTTGGGCTATGATGCTGCAACTTTGGCCGCCGCGTTGGCGCAGAATTTTGGCTCTGAACGTTTTTCAGAACGCACGCTCACCAACCCCAATGGTTTTTCTGGTCAAGACGGTGTTTTCCGCTTTCGCCAGAATGGTACCAATGAGCGCGGCCTCACGATTTACGAAATTCGGGGGGGCAATGCCCGCGTGCTCCAAAGCGCCCCGGCAGCGTTTTAGGG
>CAZGKS010000251.1:0-2966 GCA_964526275.1 uncultured Methylobacterium sp.
GGGAATTCCATATCGGCCTTCATCGCGATCAAGGTTTCAAACGCCAGATACGGATTGATCGCCTCCGCGCCATACCCGGCAAGGCAGGCAAAGTGATGCACTTCGCGCGCTTCCCCGGTTTCGATCACCAACCCCACCGAAGTGCGCAACCCCTTGCGGATCAGGTGATGATGCACCGAAGCCGTGGCCAACAGCGCCGGCACGGGGATACGGTCTGGCCCCACCATACGGTCTGACAAAATAAGGATATTATACCCGCCATGCACCGCCGCTTCCGCGCGCTCGCATAGCAGCTTCACCGCCGCCGCCATGCCTTTGGCACCCTGCTGCACGGGATAGGTCATATCGAGCGTTTTGGTGTCAAACCGGTCCTCGAAATGGCCGATGCAGCGGATTTTTTCTAAATCCTCATTGGTCAAGATCGGCTGGCGCACTTCCAGCCGCTTGCGCCGGGCGGTGCCTTCAAGATCAAACAGGTTCGGCCGCGGCCCGATAAACGAGACCAGGCTCATCACCAGCTCTTCGCGGATCGGGTCAATCGGCGGGTTGGTCACCTGCGCGAAATTCTGCTTGAAATAGGTATACAGCAACTTCGATTTATCGGAGAGCACCGAAGGGGGGGTGTCCGTCCCCATCGAGCCCACGGCTTCCTGCCCGGTAACCGCCATCGGCGGCAAAATCAGCTTGAGATCTTCCTGGCTATAGCCAAACACCTGCTGGCGATCGATCAGGCTGACATCCTTGCGCGAGGCACGCGGCTCAACCGGTCGCAGATCTTCCAACACAATTTGCGTGCGGGCCAGCCATTCCCGGTAGGGGTTTGCTTTGGCCAGATCCTGCTTGATCTCGGTATCCGAAACAATCCGCCCCTGTTCCAGGTCGATCAGCAACATCTTGCCGGGCTGAAGCCGCCATTTATGCGTGATCTCGCTTTCCGGTATCGGCAACACGCCCATCTCGGAGGCCATCACCACCCGGTCATCTTTGGTGACAAAATACCGCGCCGGACGCAGCCCATTGCGGTCGAGCGTTGCGCCGATCTGCTTGCCATCGGTAAAGGCAATCGCGGCAGGGCCATCCCATGGTTCCATCAACGCGGCGTGGTATTCATAAAAGGCCCGCCGATCCTCCGCCATCAGCGGGTTACCCGCCCACGCTTCCGGGATCAGCATCATCACCGCATGGGCGAGCGAATACCCCCCGCGCACCAGAAATTCGAGCGCATTGTCAAAGCAGGCGGTATCCGATTGCCCTTCAAACGAAATCGGCCAGAGCTTGCCGATCTCGATCCCATAAAGCTCGGAATCCACCGAGGCTTGCCGCGCCGCCATCCAGTTGACATTCCCGCGCAAGGTATTGATCTCGCCATTATGCGCCACCATGCGATACGGATGCGCCAATTGCCAGGTCGGGAAAGTGTTGGTTGAAAACCGCTGATGCACCAGCGCCAAAGCGCTTTTGAACCGCGGATCCCCCAGATCCTTGAAATAGCGCCCAAGCTGGGTTGCCAGCACCATGCCCTTATACGTAATCGTGCGGCACGACACCGAAACCGGGTAATATTCCGCCTTGGCACGCTCAGTGCTCAAATAAAGCGTGTGCGAAACCACCTTGCGCAAAATGAACAACCGGCGCTCGAAAGCATCCGCATCCGGAATGTCCTTACCCCGGCCAATAAACACCTGCCGATGCACCGGCTCGGTTGGCTTGACACTCTCCCCAAGGTCGGAGGGATCCACCGGCACATCGCGCCAGCCCAGCAACACCTGCCCCTCGGCAACAATGGTTTGTTCGATAATCTGCTCGATCCGCGCGCGCGCTTCGCTGTTGCGCGGCAAAAAATACTGCCCCACGGCGTAATGCCCCGCCTCCGGCAGGGTGAACCCCAGCGTCGCGCATTCCTGCGCAAAAAAATCATGCGGAATCTGCACCAGAATACCGCAGCCATCCCCGGCCTTGGGGTCTGCCCCCACCGCACCGCGATGCTCCAGATTTTCCAGAACTTTCAGCGCATCGGCCACAATTTCGTGGCTTTTGCGGTTTTTAATATCCGCGACAAACCCGACCCCGCAGGAGTCTTTTTCATAAGCGGGATCATAAAGCCCCTCGGGCGCGGGCAAACCGGGATCAAAGCGTTTGGTTGCAACCGCCGCATCGATGGCCGTGGAGTGAACGCGATCGGGCGAGTGCCCGGGTTCAGAAGCCTCAATCAATGTGCGCATGGTTCCACTCCCTGCATAGATCCAGTCAACAGGTCTTATAGCCACAGGCACACAAGAACCCCTGCGGTGCTCCGCATATTAGGTCAGCATCCCTGTCCAACCGAGGAGATAACCAGAAATTGCCTGCCCGCACAAGGGGCGATTCCGGCTTTCGGTCCCCTTGCAACCAATTGAGAATAATTTTCTCAAACCTGTGGCGGGAATATCAGCCTTGACGTACAAAAACCTAGAGCGTTTCCAGCGAAGATTGAATCGCCTGAAACGCTCTATCTCTTTGTTTTAACGCAATTCCGGACGCGAAACCGGTTCCAACGATCGCTGGAATTGCTCCAGGAAAACCCAGGAACGCGCAGGAACGCCCCTCATCGCCAAGGAAGCTAAAATGATCTATCTGATTTCAACAATGAAAATAAAAAAGGGCAGCGAGGAGATATGCCGCAACGCCGCACTCATGTGCCGGACGCAAACCCTAAAAGAAACCGGGTGTATAACCTATGATTTTTTCCAAAACACCCACGAACCCGATATGTTTGTTTTTGTAGAACGTTGGCAAGACCGTGCCGCCATTGACCTGCATTTCAACACGCCGCATCTTCAAGCTTGGCGCGCTATAGCCCGCGCGCATATCCTGTCCCGCAAGATCGAGATTATCGCCCCTGAAAAGATCGAGAGCCTGGAATAACCGCGCCCCTAGAGCAATTCCAGCGAAAGTGGAAACCGGTTTCGCGTCCGGAATTGCGTTAA
>CAZGKS010000252.1:0-2958 GCA_964526275.1 uncultured Methylobacterium sp.
GCTTTGGGCTGCACCGGAGAATGCGGGCAAGCCAGAGCCGCGCGCGGGCATGGAGCGGGCAAACTTGGAGCGGGCAAGCTTGGAGCGGGCTCCGGCGGAGCGCCTCTCGCTGGAGGCGCTTATTCGCAAACTGGGCGAAGCCGAAGCAGCGCTGGATGCTTTGCGCGATTCCTCGGCAGAGCCAATGCCCGGGCCAGAGCGCGATGCGCTCTCCAAGGCGAAGGTCGAGCAGGTGGAATATGCCGCCAAGGCAAAAGTGATCCGCGATGCCGCTGCGCAAGGACGCCTGTTTGAAACCTCTGAGATTATTCATGATCCGATTGTTTCGCGCCTCTTGAGCGAGCGCGCAAGCATCCAATCTAAAATCGCGTATGAAGGCCAAACCTATCTGCCGCAGCATCCGCGTATGCAAGCTTTGGCCGCAGCGCTCAAAACCAGCGAGGCGCAGATCCAGCTTGCGGCTGAACGCGCGGCGCGGGCTTTCGATAACGAGGCCCGCGCGGCCATCCATCGCTACAATACCTTGCTGGCAGATGCCAATAAACGCGCGCCAAAGGCTGGCGGAAACGCGGCCAGCGCGGCAAACCCGGTGGATCGCGACGTGCTCAAAGCGGAAGTCACCCGGTTGCGCGCGCAATTGCTGGCGATAAGTGCGCCGCCGGATGCGGCACGCAACGCTTACCCCACGCAGGCAAACGGAAAAAACACGGCCGCCCCGGCACTTAACGCGCCAGAGGCGCAGGCCCGGCGCTTGCCGGAAGGCAGCAAGGGGGCGCCGGATGTTTTGGGGAGCATCCAACCGAATGCGAAACCGCTGGATTTTCGCACCCCGGATGCCGCCGATGCGCGCAACTGGGATTTGCCGCTTGATCCGCATGCTTGGCTCCCCAAACCCAGCGTGGCTTTCTTTTTAGGGCTGGGGATTTTCATTCTCCTGCTGATGGTGACCAAGCGGTTGTTCCGGGGCATAAATTCCGCCTCCTCTTCCTCTGCGGCTTTGGCCGATGCGCTGGCCCAACCCAAAATCCCGCTACCGGAGAGCGGCGAAGCAGCCCCGAACTGGATACAGGCGATCGCGGCAAGCGGCGGGGTTCCCGCGCGCCCCATGGGCGGGCAGCCGCCAAATGGCATGCCTGTTCCGCCCGGCATGGTTCCGCCCGGCATGGGCCCTCAAGGGGGGATGCCCCCGCAGGCGATGCCGCAGCAACAGATGCAGCAGGCCATGCAGCAGCAACAGATGCAACAGGCGATACCGCAGCAACAAATGCCGCCGCAAGCGCCTGCGCTCCCCTTTTCGCTCACCCCGATCGACACGCTTGCAGCCGCCAGCACGCGGTTGGCAACACTGGATGGGCACCGCGTGATTGTGGTCGGCTCCACCAGCGACCCGCATTTCAACAACCATATCGTGATGCCCTTTGCGCGCAAACAGGCCGAGCGGGGCTCGTGCCTGGTGGTGACAATGGACAGGCCCGGCCCCTTGCTGGAAATGGAAGCCCCCGCCTCCGCCGATGAGAAACATTCGCTCGGGCATTATCTGCGCGGGCAAGCCCGGCTTTCCGATATTTTGGGCAAAGACCCCGGCAGCAACACGTATTTTATCCCCTCCGGGGGTAATTTGCGGGTTCTGTTGCGGATGCGCGGCGGGCAAGCGCGCTTTGAAGCCCTGCTGGATGCCGTGGCCGCGCAATTCGATACGGTGGTTATCGACCAAGGCCGCTTTGGGGTTACGCAGAGCGATATACGCGAGGCGGGCGATGCCAGCGGCCTAACGGTTTTCGGGCGGGAAATCGACGAAATGCTGCGCACAAGGGCGCATATGTATGGGGTTATCGTCCATATGCCGCGCGAGGATGCGTTTGCCAATCTCAATGCGGTTCAGGCCTATCTGGCGCAGACGCATCCCTGCCCGGTCGTGCCGGTTGTCGGGGTGGATCTTGGCCGGGTAAGCGAGAAGGCGTAAGCTGGCTGGCGCGACGCACAACCTGCGCTTATCTTATTGTGAAAAAATGTTTTTTACGCTTTATTGCTCCATAAAAAGCAAAAACGTTTTAAAAACGCCCGGCGTGGAAATCTGCGAAAGCCTGCCGGATCTCCTGACTGCTGGTCATCACGAAGGGGCCATGCCCAACCACCGGCTCATCGAGCGGTTTACCTGCCATTACAAGCACATCCACCCCTTTGGCGCTGGAATGGGCGGGGGCTTCCAGGGTGAGGATCGTGCCTGCCCGGTCAAACAGCGCGACCTCTTCCGCCCCGACGCTATGGCCGTTGATAAGCAAGGCAGTGCCCTGTGATGTTGTTTCGCTGCGCCGCACCAGCACCGAGGCGGTAAATCCGTCGGGCAAGGGCAGGTCGAACACGGCGCCCGCGTGGAGGTGCAGATCAAGCAGCATGACCGGCGAAAAACTGCGCGCGGGCCCGGTTTTTCCGCCATATTCCCCGGCAATCACCCGCAAACTGCCCGCCTTTTGTGGCAAATCCACCGCCGGAATAGCGCTCGCCACCAGGGTCTGGTAGCCTGGCGCGGTCATTTTGTCGCGCGCGGGCAGGTTGACCCAAAGCTGGGCGACCTCGAACATCCCGCCGTGCTGCGTGAAGGTATCGTTGTGGAATTCCTCGTGCAAAATCCCGCGCCCGGCGGTCATCCATTGCACGTCTCCGGGGCCGATTTCGCCCGTATTCCCCGCATTATCCCGATGCGCCAGCGCCCCCTGCCAGACAATCGTGACCGTCTCAAACCCGCGATGCGGATGCTCACCCACCCCGCGCGGGCGGACGGCGGGCGCAAAGCGATGAGGGGCGGCATAATCGAGCAGCAAAAACGGGCTGAGCGCGCGTGTATCCTCTTGATAGGAAAACATGGAACGCACCGGAAAACCATCGCCCACCCAATGGCTTGGGCGGTTTTTGAAGAGATTTACCAGCGGTTTTGCAGCAACGGCGGCATCTGACATG
>CAZGKS010000253.1:0-363 GCA_964526275.1 uncultured Methylobacterium sp.
ATTATATCGAGGGCGGGTATCCGGGCGCAAACCCGCTCGATACGAAGTTTTTTGCCCATCCGCCGCACATTCGCGCGGTTTTTACCGCCTTTGGCATGACCAAACGGGCGGGCGTTTCTGCGGGTAATGATCCGGGGTTGGCCGCCTTGCTGCAAGCCAAGGCGCAGGCGATCTGCTTTGTTGCCAAAAGCTGGGATTACCACGTTGCCCTGGCGCTGGGCTGTACGCTTGAAGAAAACCTCGAAAGCATCCGCGCTTCCGTGGCCGCTGCGCGCGTAGCCGATAAACGCGCGCTGGTCGATTGCGAGCATTTCTTTGACGGCTATAAGGCCAACCCCGCTTATGCCTTGGCTTGCGCGCGCG
>CAZGKS010000253.1:373-2923 GCA_964526275.1 uncultured Methylobacterium sp.
GTGCTGTGCGATACCAATGGCGGCACCTTGCCCCATGAGGTCGAACGCATTGTGGCCGCTGTCGCGCGCGCCTTGCCCGGCATAAGGCTGGGGATCCATGCCCATGATGATACCGGGCAGGCGGTTGCCAATTCACTGGCGGCCTTGCGCGCCGGGGCGCGGCAAATTCAGGGCACGCTCAATGGCCTTGGCGAGCGCTGCGGCAATGCCAATCTGGTAAGCTTGATCCCCACCTTGCTGCTCAAGCCGGAATTTGCCCAACATTTCGAGATTGGCGTGAACGCGCAAGGCCTTAAAAGCCTGACCGCGCTTTCCCGCGCCTTTGACGAATTGCTCAACCGCGTGCCCAACCGGCAGGCGCCCTATGTCGGCGCTTCGGCCTTTGCGACCAAGGCGGGCATCCATGCTTCGGCCTTGATCAAGGATCCCAAAAGTTACGAGCATGTGCCGCCTGAAAGCGTGGGCAATCACCGTCTCGTGCTGGTCTCCACGCAGGCGGGCCGCTCGAACATTTTGGCCGAGCTGGAGCGCCTTGGGGTTGCGGTCGAGCGGAATGATCCGCGCCTTTCGCGCCTGCTCGAAGAGGTGAAAGAAAAGGAAGCGCAGGGCTATTCCTATGAGGGTGCCGATGCGAGCTTTTACCTGCTGGCGCAACGCCTGTTGGGGCGCGTGCCGGAATTCTTCAAGGTTGAACGCTTCAAGGTGAATGTCGAGCGGCGCTATGATGCGCATGGCAATCTGGGGACATTTTCAGAGGCGATCGTCAAGGTGCGGGTGGGGGATAAAACCCTGATCTCCGCCGCTGAAGGCGACGGGCCTGTCAATGCGCTGGATAAAGCCTTGCGCAAGGATCTGGGGCGTTACCAAAGCGCGATCAAAGGCCTCAAGCTCACCGATTTCAAGGTGCGGATTTTCCAAGGCGGCACAGACGCCGTGACCCGTGTTCTGATTGATTCGTCTGATGAAACCGGCGAAACCTGGACCACGGTCGGGGTCTCCTCCAACCTGATCGACGCGTCGTTTCAGGCTTTGATCGAATCCATCATTTTCAAGCTGATGCGCATGCAAGTCCCTGCGGAATAAGGGCTTATACCAAGCGATCACGTTCTTGACGATCGCGCTCTTGAAGCCCTGCCGGTTAGAGCGTTTCCAGCGAAGATTGAATCGCCTGAAACGCTCTATCTCTTTGTTTTAACGCAATTCCGGACGCGAAACCGGTTCCAACGATCGCTGGAATGGCTCTAGAGCTTTGCAACCGCCTGGTAGATCGGGCGGTCGCGCTGGATTTCTGGCTCGGTGCGGGTATACCAGCCGCTGCCATGCAGCCGCCCGATGAGCCCCAAAGCGGGGGTATCGATATGGCAGCGCGCGGCATCAAGCAGATACGCATCGTCGATATGGCCGCACAACACCCGCCCCACCACCAGCGTTTGCAGCGGGCCGGTGACCAGCGAGGTAAGCACCTTGCATTCAAAGGCGACCGGGCTGGCGGTGATGCGCGGCGGTTTGACACAATCGGACGGGGTGCTTTCAAGCCCGGCCAAGTGCAATTCATTGATCTCTGCCGGGGCATCCACACAGGTCAGGTTCATGGCATCGATCAGCCGCTCGGGCACCAGATTGACCACAAATTCGCCGGTTTCAAGAATATTGGCGGCGGTATCCTTGAAGCCGCGCACGCTATCGCGCATCAAGCCCAGCACGAGGGTCGGCGGGTTGGCCCCCACGACATTGAAAAAGCTGTAGGGCGCCGCATTGACCACGCCCGCCGCCGATTGCGTGGTCACCCAGGCAATGGGGCGCGGTACAATGGTAGAAGCAAGCAGTTTATAGGCAATATCGGGCGGGGCGGTGGTCAGGTCATATTTCATTGCAGGCTCCGGCTTGCCGCATTGTGTGGGTGGGAGCCGGTGAGGGCGCCTCATCTCCATGGAAGACTATGGCATTGTGCCCTGCGCGCCGACAAGCCCAACCGCCCGCTTTTCACGCGTATCCACGTGCAAATGGAACACATCGGGGCGCGCATAATGGCCGCTGACATCGAAATCGAACTTGGCACCGGGGATAATCCCGGGGTCGATTTCGGCGTATAAAATCGTCTCACCGGTAAAATCAGGCCCCGCCAGCACCTGGCCCAGCGGGTCGATAATCGCGCTGCCCCCGCGCATCATCACGGTATCGGGCGCATCGCCCAGCGCGGATTCGTGGCCCGCCCGGTAGGCCTTGCGGGGAATATGCTGGCACGCGGTGAGCACGAAACACCGCCCTTCGAGCGCAATATGGCGCATGGAGGGCAGCCAGCTGTCGCGGTCATCGGCGGTGGGGGCGCAATAGATCGAAATTCCTTGCGCATACATATGCATACGCAGCATCGGCATGTAGTTTTCCCAGCAGATCACCGCGCCGATTGTGCCCATGGGCGTCTCGAAAACCGGCATCGTGGAACCATCGCCGAACCCCCAGATCAGGCGCTCGCCCGCTGTGGGCATCAATTTGCGGTGTTTGCCAATGAGCCCGCGCGCGCCATCGAAAAACAACACCGTGCAATAC
>CAZGKS010000254.1:0-2895 GCA_964526275.1 uncultured Methylobacterium sp.
GGTTCCCACAACGGCGATCAAGGCCGCCATGGCCGCTACCGAACCACTTTTGCCATAGCGCGCGCCGATAAAATCGGACACCGACGTGATGCGCTGGGATTTTGCAATTTTCACAATGCGGGTAAGCAGAGGAAGACCAAACACGATCGCCAGGAATGGTCCAAGATAAATAGGGAGAAAATCCAGCCCTGACGTGGAGGCAACCCCAACCGACCCTAAAAACGTCCAGGATGTGCAATAAACGGCCAGCGTCAAGGCATAAATGGTGGCGCGTAAAGCCGGGGGAAGCCGCCTCTTGCTTTGCCGATCGCCCAAATAGGCAATGGCAAACAGGGCCAGCAAATAAAGCAAGGCGACGCCCAAGGCGATCCAACCAGCGAGCATTCGGCCTCCGTGTGCTGTCTTTCCGGCACTCTTTCACGCCCGCCGCGCAAGTGCAAGCGTGCCGGGCTCATCGCGCGGCCTACTTATCCCCCCGGCGCTAAAGACAGCTTTTGTGCGCGCTGGATACATCAGGTGGAAACTTTCTTGGCAATCCTGAAGCGGTGTGGTTATAGTTACCCTCAGAAAAGTGGGGATCTGGCCTGCTTCCTGGTTTAAAGGGGCTCTCTTATGTTGAAAGAATTCAAAGACTTTGCGCTTAAAGGCAATGTGGTCGATCTGGCCATCGGGGTTATTATCGGGGCAGCCTTCAGCAAGATCGTGGATTCCATGGTTGGCGATATCTTCATGCCGCTGATATCCGCGATTATTGGAAACGTCGATTTTTCAAATCTCTATTTGGTCCTTACCGGGCAAGCCTCCACGGGCGCGGGGCTGGAAGACGCCAAGAAAACCGCGGTCGTGCTCGGTTGGGGCAATTTTATCACCCATTCGATTAAATTCATGATTGTTGCGGCCGCCTTGTTCATGGTTGTCAAGGGCATGAACAAACTCAAAAAGAATGCCGCAGAAGCCCCGGCAGCGCCCTCTGCTCCCACCAAGGATCAGGAATTGTTGACCGAAATTCGCGATCTTTTACGCAACAAGCCATAAGGCGTGTGACAGGATGTGTTTTGATAAAACACATCCTGCGCTTCTCTACTTGTGGAATAAATTGTGGAATAAAGCGTCTTTTGCGCTGGATCCTTCCATCCAAAGCCAGAATGCCCTGGTTTGGATGGAATTCTCAGAACAGAACGGCGTTAATTGCCGCGCGGGCCGGGCTCATACCGCGTGGAAGCATTCGAATCAATCGGATAGAAGCGTTGCTGCGGTGCTGCGCGCCGTGTGGCTTCTGTTGGCAATTGCGCGGGCATCTTGTCACTTGGTGTGCGCTTGGCCGATATATTGGGATCCACCGGCGTTTTCGCGATCGGGGTGTTTGTATCGATCAGCTCGTCGAGATCATCGCGTTCGGGCGGGGTTTTGATACGATCCTGCGGGTCGCGCGCGCCTTTGCACTCGGTCAGCCAAACATCATAAACGGGATGTTCGATCGCGTTCAAGCCGGGGCTGGCCGCAAACATCCAGCCAGAAAACAGCTTCCGGAAGCGATTATTGCCCATCGCCTCTTCAACCTCCAGAAAGGTCGTGGTTTGTTGCAATTCATCCACGGGGCGCGAATAGCATATTTTGGGCGTGATCTGGAGCGTGCCGAACTGCACGGTCTCATCCACCACCGCCTCGAAGGTAATGATCCGCCCGGTGATTTTATCGAGCCCTGCAAAAACCGCCGTCGGGTTTTTGAATTTATCTGCCTTGGCCATGCTCAAAGCAAGCGCAAGCGCAAGGATTGCCACCCCCGCGCGCAACACCGCGCGTTTTTGCCGCATCGCTGGCTGATGGCGCATTCTCACGGTTTCCACGCCTGATATTCTTCGCGTGCAGGGGCCTTGGCCCCGAGCAGTGAGCCTTTGGGGCGGCGCGCGCGCGCGGTGCCGGTCGGGTTCATGGTATGCACGGCTTCCCATTCCCGTGCGGTATAGGTTTCTTCTGAAGGGGGGCAATCGGTGCGGTGATGCAGCCAGCCATGCCAACCGGGCGGAACCTTCGAGCCTTCCGCCAACCCGTTATAGATTACCCAGCGGCGCTCGTGCCCCAGCATGGGATCTACCCCGCTCCGGCCACGATAATAGATATTGCCGAAATCGTCGCTGCCCACGCGCACGCCCTTGCGCCATGTATAGAACCGCGTGCCAAGCGTTTGACCATTCCACCAGGTGAAAATTTGGAGGAGAAACGTTTTCATGGGCTTAAGGTCCCCGGTTGGCGGCAGGGCAAACACAGCCCCTGTATCGACTGTGCTTTTGCCAAATTTGTGCTTGGGCGTCCATCCCCTTTTCGGGGAATAGGCGCCTTTTGGGCAGACAGGTGCATTTTTGCTCCGTTTGGAACGGGCAGAGGGAAGGCACAGGCCTGAACCCCCGGCTATGCGGCCTGCGAACCGTGCTCCGGCTTGATAGTGATCTTTAGGGGGGCAAATTTGGATGTGGGGTAGATGTGTGATTCGCAAGGTCGCAGCGGCCCACCCAAACGATTCGTCCCCAGAGCCAGGATCACGCTATGGCGTCTAGCTATGGCGCATAAAGGCCTCTTTTCAATCGGATACCAAAAAGGCGCGTGAAGGCGCAAAACACGCTTGTTCGCAAGAGGGTTTTATTACGTACGATTTGCGCAACTTATTGAAATTTTCTGAAAACGTCTCCCGAACAACAGGCTAAAATTTTATGGAATTTTCCCCGCTATTTAACGGCACCCCCCTATATTTAGTAGTTTGAAAGAAATTTGTGGCTAGATGTTGACGCTCAAGGCGGTTTTGCCTAGCGTGGTTTTGTCGCTTTCTGCCCTGTTTGGAAGAATGTGTAACGGGTGGGAAGCTGGGTTGCGGGGGTGTTTGTCTGTCAGGTTCATACC
>CAZGKS010000255.1:0-2889 GCA_964526275.1 uncultured Methylobacterium sp.
TCGCCGTGTTGCGGTTGATCCCTGTCAGTTCTCCTGCTGTGCGCGCGGGAACACCCGCCACAAAATGGCGGATGAGTTCCTTCTGAATACTTGCCTGAAGCCGACTTTTGCGCCTTGACTTATCCATATGACATAAATAGCCTTTTTATGCTATCTATGTCAGCCCCTTTCCTTAAGCTTTGGTTGGTTTGTGGGCTTCTATCTTTTCATATTTTTTCAAAGGCATGGTCATCTTTGTCTGCCATAAGGGTATCTTTCTAGAGCGTTTCCAGCGAAGATTGAATCGCCTGAAACACTCTATCTCTTTGTTTTAACGCAATTCCGGACGCAAAACCGGTTCCAGCGATCGCTGGAATTGCTCTAATTTAGGGAACTCCCCGATGCTCGACGCGGACTTCAGCCTAACCTGAAAATACAGCCTGCGGTCCCGAATGATCAAGCCGCAAAAAAGCGCACGGTTGGAACAGGATCGGGGTTGAACAAATATTTCCGGCTCGTATCTCTTCGTGGAAGAAAGCATTGTTTGTTCTGGATGGTTCCATCGAAAGCAAAAACGCTATAAGCAAATCAAAGCAAGCCTTGAGTACCAAGCAAACGGGTGCCAAGACATAAAGAATAAGCCCGTGTTACGCTTGCGAGCGCCTGCCCTTACCATGCGTTTTTAGGTTTGCCAGAGGGTTTGCCGGAGGGTTTTCCAGAGGATTTCGCCGGGCCGCGGGGGGCTGGCTTGCTGGCGGTGCCCTGGCGGGGCCTTTCGTACCTCGGCTTTTCTTGATGTGGCTTCTCTTGCCTCGGTTTTTCTTGCCTCGGTTTTTCTTGGCGCGGTTTTTCTTGGCGCACAAAATTTTTGCGGTCGAAATCTTGGCTTACAGGGTCGAAGGGGGCGGCACGCTCTCCCTTGCCCTTGTGTGTTTGGCCCTTGCGCGCTTCGGGTTTACCCTTGGCGGTAGAAGCCGCATAAGGGGGGTTAAACTCGGTTTGGTTATACGCTTGGTTGTCCGCTGAATAGGGCGCTCTGGCAGCTTTTGCGGCTGTGGCTTTTCTTGTCGCGGCGGGGTGTCTGGCTTCAGCAGGTTTATCGGCGAAGGTCCGCTTGGGCTTGGCCCCCGGCTCCTCGATCACCCGCACCCGGATTTCATCGGGGCCAGCCAGTGCGGTCCTTTTGAGGAAACCGTCGGCGACCTCATGGGCGATCTCGACATGGCAAACCTGATCAAAAACCCGGATAGCCCCGATAAAGCGCCGCTCCACCCCGCCACTGCGCGTGAGCATGCGCAAGATCCCCTTGGGTTCGGCTTTATCCTTGCGGCCGACATTGAGCTCAAACCAGCGCGTTTGCATCGGCGTAAAGGGAAAATCCTGCCCCTTGGGGCGTTGATCCGCGCGCTTATGGTCTGGCCCCTTGCCCCCTTTTACCGGGCGCCCGGCTTCATAGGGCAGCGGGTCGATCTCTTCGGGCTCCGGCAGGCGTGCCCGGAAGATACGCGCCAAAGCGGCGGCAAGATCGCTGGCGGGGCGGGCTGCGAGCAAGGCCTCCCCCATTTCCCGGTCTTGATCGCTCAGATCTTCAAACGGGGTGGTATCTTGCTGCAATCGTTCGCGGTCGAGCCGCCGGATTTCATCGGCGCTGGGCAGCGCGATCCATTCCGGGCGGATACCGCCTTCGGCAAACAGGCGCTCGGCTTTGCCGCGCCGGGAGGGCGGCACCATCATCACGCTGATGCCTTTGCGCCCGGCCCGGCCGGTGCGCCCTGAACGATGCTGAAGCACCTCGGAATCGTGCGGCAGATCGGCATGGATCACCAACCCCAGATTGGGCAGATCAATGCCGCGTGCGGCAACATCGGTCGCAATGCATACCTTCGCCCGGCCATCGCGCAGCGCTTGCAGGGCTTGGTTGCGCTCATGCTGGCCAAGCTCTCCGGAGAGCAAAACCGCCAAAAAACCGCGTTCGATCAAGGTAGCATGCAGATGCCGCACCGCATCGCGCGTGTTGCAGAACACCAAGGCGGCGGGCGAATCGCTCTGGCGCAGCAAATTGACCACACCATGCTCGATCGCATTGGGGCGCACCATGGCCGCCCGATGCGTAATATCGGCATGGCCTGCCCCGTCGCTGGCAATCTCGATCCGCGCGGCATTGCGCTGGAAACGGGTCGCCAGCGTGATGATGGCCTTGGGCAACGTGGCGGAAAACAGCAAGGTGCGGCGCGTGGGCGGCGTTTTGCCCAGCAGGGTTTCCAGATCCTCGCGAAAGCCCAGATCGAGCATTTCATCGGCTTCATCGAGCACCACAACCGCCAGGTTTTCAAGCTGCAGCGCCCCGCGTGAGAGATGATCGACCAACCGGCCCGGCGTACCCACCACAATATGCGCGCCGCGTTCCAGTTGGCGCCGCTCGGCCCGTGCATCCATACCCCCGACACAGGTGGCCAGAATGGCGCCGGTCTCTTCATAAAGCCATTTCAATTCGCGTTGAACCTGCAAGGCCAGCTCGCGCGTTGGCGCGATAATCATCGCCAGCGGATTAGCGGCGGGGGGGAGGGCGCTTGTGGCGTTTGCCTGCGTTCCGGCGAGCAATGCGGAGGCCATGCCCAGCCCATAGGCGACCGTTTTGCCTGAACCGGTTTTGGATGAAACCAGCAGATCGCGTTCCGCCATGGCGGGATCAGCGACGGCTGTTTGAACCGCCGTGAGAGTTTCGTAGCCTTTTTTGCGCAAGGCTTCCGCAAGAAGAGGGGACACAGCAAGGGTTTCGACAACAGATTGGGGCATGCATCCACCTTCAGGATTGGGGGTGCGATCGCCGCACAAGGAGAATAAAAACGGAAGAGAAAACACAAGAGCAAATAACGCAAGCCAAGCACCCAACACGGCGCAAGGCAGGGA
>CAZGKS010000256.1:0-2871 GCA_964526275.1 uncultured Methylobacterium sp.
CAGTTTGCGCGCCAGGGCTATAAGGATCTGGAATTTGCAACCTATGATACCGATTGGGATTCGGAAGCCTATCTCACGGTGGCCGGGCAGAATTCCAATAATTCGGTCTCGCTGTCCGATGATTTTCTGCGGGCAGTGGAAAATGATGGCGATTGGCATTTGAAGGCACGGCGCGATGGCCGGACCATGAAAACGCTCAAAGCGCGCGATTTGTGGGAAAAAATCGGCTATGCGGCGTGGGCTTCCGCTGATCCGGGGCTGCATTTCAACACCACGATGAACGATTGGCACACCTGCCCGGCTTCCGGGCGGATCAACGCTTCCAATCCATGCTCGGAATATATGTTCCTCGATGATACCGCCTGCAACCTCGCTTCGATCAATTTGCTGCGCTATTATGATGCGCAAACGGGCAACTTTGATCCCAATGCGTATGAGCATACCATCCGCCTATGGACCCTGGTGCTCGAAATCTCGGTGCTGATGGCGCAATTCCCCTCGCGGGAAATCGCCGAACTCTCCTATGAATTCCGCACGCTCGGGCTTGGCTATGCCAATATCGGCGGGTTGCTCATGACAATGGGCTTATCTTATGATTCGGATAAGGGCCGCGCACTGTGCGGCGCGCTGACCGCCCTCATGACCGGGGCCAGCTATCGCACCTCGGCGCAAATCGCCGCCGAACTCGGGCCGTTCCCCGGCTATAAAAAGAACGCTCAATCCATGCTCCGCGTGATCCGCAACCATGCCCGCGCCGCGCGCAGCGAGGTTACGGGCTATGAGGGGCTGGCGGTGAACCCTGTTCCACTCGATAGTGCCAATTGCCCGTTGCCCGATCTGGTGGCGCGCGCGCAAACCGCGTGGAGCGAAGCGCTCGCCTTGGGCGAAAAGCACGGCTATCGCAATGCGCAGGTCAGCGTGATCGCCCCCACCGGGACGATTGGTCTGGTGATGGATTGCGACACAACGGGGATCGAACCCGATTTCGCGCTGGTGAAGTTCAAGAAGCTCGCTGGCGGCGGGTATTTCAAGATCATCAACCAGGCCGCGCTGCCGGCGTTGCGGGCTTTGGGCTATTCCGAAGCGCAGATCGGTGAAATGGAAGCTTATGCGGTCGGGCATGGCTCGATCAAGCAAGCACCGGCGATCAACCCGGCATCGCTGGGCGCCAAAGGCTTCACAGCCGCCATGCTGGAGAAGCTCGAAGCGGCACTACCTTCGGCATTTGATATTAAATTCGCCTTCAACCGCTTCACGTTTGGGGATGAGGCCCTGCGCGCGATCGGGGTGAGCGATGCGCATCTCAATGATCCCAAATTCGAGCTGCTGCCCTTCCTTGGTTTTTCCAAAAAGGATATTGATGCCGCCAATATCCACGTTTGCGGCGCCATGACCCTCGAAGGAGCGCCCTATCTCAAGGCGGAGCATTACGCGGTGTTTGATTGCGCCAATCCGTGCGGGCGCACCGGCAAACGCTATTTGTCGGTTGAAAGCCATATCCGCATGATGGCCGCCGCGCAGCCGTTTATTTCCGGTGCGATTTCCAAAACCATCAATATGCCCAATGAGGCCACGGTGGAAGATTGCAAAAGCGCGTATCTGCTGTCCTGGAAGCTCGCGCTCAAAGCCAATGCGCTTTACCGGGATGGCTCCAAACTGAGCCAGCCGCTCAATTCCGCCCTGATCGAAGATGAGGCCGATGAAACCGAAGACGCGCTGGAAACGCTGGTCAGCTTGCCCAATGCGGCGCGGGTTGCACAAATCTCCGAGAAAATCGTCGAGCGGGTGGTCGAGCGGATAGAGCGCGTGCGCGGGCGCGACAAGCTGCCCGGCCGCCGCAAGGGCTATACCCAGAAAGCCATTGTCGGCGGGCATAAGGTTTATTTGCGTACCGGCGAATACGAGGATGGCGCCTTGGGCGAAATCTTTATCGATATGCACAAGGAAGGCGCGGCTTTCCGGGCGATGATGAATAATTTCGCCATCGCCATCTCGCTGGGGCTGCAATATGGCGTGCCGCTGGAGGAATATGTCGATGCCTTCACGTTTACCCGGTTTGAACCGGCGGGCATGGTGCAGGGCAATGACACCATCAAAAGCGCGACCTCCATTCTGGATTACGTGTTCCGCGAATTGGCGATCTCCTATCTGGGGCGCGAAGATCTGGCGCATGTAACCCCCGAGGATCTGGGCGCAACCACGCTTGGGCGCGGCGATGAACGCGAAGGGTTTTCCGCCTCGCCGAATTCTGCCACGCGCGTGGTTTCCAAGGGGTTGGTGCGCGGGCGCGCGACCAATTTCCTCGGCATCGTCGAAGGCGGTAATGGCGGCAGTACCAATATTGTTAGCACCGCGATCAGCGAAAGCGTGACCTATGCGATTGCGGGCACCAATGCGCTCAAGAACGAGCCGGAGGTTATACGCTCGGTTGAAACCCTGGGGTTTGCCAGTGCAGGCAGCGCCGCCAGCATGAGCCAAAACGGTGCCAAAGCGGGCGAGGATCTGGCAACCAAGCGCTCGATTGCCAAGATGAAGGGCTATGTCGGGGAAGCATGCCCGGAATGCATGAACTTCACCTTGGTGCGTAACGGCACCTGCCTCAAATGCGATAGCTGCGGTTCAACCACCGGCTGTTCGTGAAAGTGCACCTATAGGAGAGCCTCATGTCCGATGATAAAAAATTAAATATCGCGTTAAATTCGGTTACTACAAAGCACTTAGTTATGTCGCCAACGCCAGTTTCCTCTAGGAGGTCGCTCACTACAGCTCACCTCACGCCAGCTGAAAAGCCATCTCCCCAACCGTCTCCCCAACCGCCTGACAATAATAAAAAATGATGTTCTTTAATTTCCTTACCGATAATTTAAATAC
>CAZGKS010000257.1:0-2793 GCA_964526275.1 uncultured Methylobacterium sp.
TTCTCAAAGGGTTGGGCCAGGCCGGGCGGAAACATGGCGCGGCCATCTTGATCGAGGAGTTGGATGTCGAGCCCTTCGCGCGTTTCTTCAATGATAATGCTGCGCGAGATTTCGCCCAGCTCCGGCATTTCCTGCAACGCCTGGCGCAAGCTGGCGGCGGCGCTGGTGAACCCGCGGTCGGCGTAGAAGGTGCCTTCCCCTTTGGCATTCCGCTGGATGTTGCGCTTGGGCATGGTCTGGTCGGCCGAATAATCGGGGGTAACCTGCTCCACATTGCTCATGTAATTGCGCGTTGGCAGGCCGTCGGTTTCGATCAATCCGTTGGTGCGGGTATGAATTTGTACCCCAAAGGCTTCACGCATCGACCCTGCGACGATCTGTTGTTTTTTCTGGTTGGGGGTTGAAAACGCTACCAGCATCACAAAAAAGCTGAGCAAAAGCCCCATCAGATCGGCGAAGGTGACAAACCAGCCGTGACCGCCGGAATGGGCTGCGTTTTTTTTGCGTGCCATGGGGGGCTCTTGTGCTGGGTTTTACGGCGGGAATATGCGGATGGATAAACGGGGGCGGGTTATGCGTAGGCTTCATCTTGGGCAAATTGCGCCTTGTGGTGTTCCGGCAGATAGGAGAGCAGCATTTCACGGATCATGTTCGGGCTTTTTGCTTGGCGGATCTGCAACACGCCGTCGATGATCAGCGAGCGCGAGAGGTATTCTTCCTCCAGTTTCAGGTGCAGCTTGTCGGCAATAGGCAAACAGAACAGGTTGGCGATCAAGGCGCCATAGAGCGTGGCGAGCAGGGCGGTTGCCATGAAGGGGCCGAGTTTGGATGGGTCATCCATATTGGCGAACATGCCGACCATGCCGAGCAAGGTGCCGATCATGCCCCAAGCGGGGGCGCAATCCCCGACGGCGCGGTAGATCTTTTGCCCTTCATCCAGATGCGCCAAAAAGGTGTCGCGGTCCTGGTTCATGGCATTCTTGATAAATTCGGCGTCGTATCCATCCACGACGTAACGCAATCCTTGCGCGAGAAAGGGATCTTCCACCTGGTGATTTTCGAGCGCCATGGGGCCAGATTTGCGCATGATTTCAGAAATGGTGGTGATTTCCTCGATCAAGGCGCGGGGATCGAGCGCCCGCAATTGCAAGACAAAGCGCAACCCCATGGGGATGCCGTGAAGAATCGAGGAAAACGGAAAGCGGATCATGGTGGAGGCGATAGAGCCGCCAAAAATCACAATCGCAGCGTGTTCAGAGACATAAATGCTCACATGCCCATCCATGAGCATCAGCAAGAGCACGGTGCCAATGCCCAATAGCGTGCCGATAATGGTTGCAATATCCATATCGTTTGTCCTTTTGATCCCTGCGCAGCGCATAAGACGCCCTTTGCAGGGCAGGGCGCCTCGTTATTGGCCAGAATACGGGGGCGCGATAAAGGAAGGGTTAATCATAAATGTCTTCTCACCCGATAGCCCCTTGCTCAGCGTTTATTCAGGTGGCACCCCCCATAGACCCGCTATGGTTGAACGAGGGTATCGGGTCAGGAGACGCGCGTGGCTTTGGTGAAATTCTATCTGCGGGTGTTGGGACAGCTTGGGCCGCAATTGCGGCTGGGGCTGATGTTGGTTGCTGCGAATATTCTGCTGGCGATCGCGCTGTTCGCGGAGCCCTATTTGTTCGGGCGGATCATCAATCTGCTCACGCTATCCCAAGGGGCGGGACCACAAGCCGGGGGCCATGCGGGGCCAGATATGGCGCAGCTGCTGCCATTGGTGGGGGCTTGGCTGCTGTTTGGCCTATTCACAATTGGCAGCGGCGTTCTTATCGCGCTCAATGCCGACCGGTTGTCGCATCGGCGGCGGCTGGGGGTTATGGCGGCCTATTTTGAGCATGTGCTGACCTTGCCGCTCTCCTTCCATGCCAATATGCATTCGGGGCGGACGCTCAAGGTGATGCTCGATGGGGCGGGCGGGATGTTCTGGCTCTGGCTGGGCTTTTTGCGCGATCATTGCTCCGCCTTGATCTCGCTGATCTTTTTGCTGCCTTTCACCTTGTTCATCAACTGGCGGCTTGGGTTGCTGCTGGTGGTGCTGGTGGTGGTGTTTGCGGCGATGATGGCGCTGGTGCTCTCGCGCGCCTCGCGGTTGCAGGAGCATGTCGAAAGTTACCATTCCGCCTTGGCTGAACATACCGCCGATACGATTGGCAATATCCCGGTTATTCAGAGCTTTACCCGGGTGCAGGTTGAATTGTCGCAGATGCGCACTATCATTGACCGCCTGTTGAGCGCGCAAATTCCGGTTTTGTCGTGGTGGGCCTTTGCCTCGGTTGCTACGCGGGCGGCTTCTACCCTTACCGTGACCAGTATTTTTCTGCTGGGCACGTGGTTGTTCACGCAAGGCAAAGCCAGCATTGGCGATATTGTCACCTTTATGGGCTATGCGACCTTGCTGATCGGCAAGCTGGAGGCGGTGGTTGGGTTTATCAACCAGCTTTTCATGCAGGCGCCGAAATTGCGGGAGTTTTTTGAAATTCTGGACACAACCCCCCAGGTGCATGACCGGCCCAATGCGGTGGATATAGGCGTGGTGAAGGGGGAGGTTGCGTTCGAGAATGTCTCCTTTTCCTATGATGGCAAGCGCCCGGCCATTGCGGACCTCACCTTTAAAGTCGCGCGGGGGCAAAGCGTCGCGCTGGTGGGGGCAACGGGGTCTGGCAAATCCACCACTTTGGGGCTGTTGCACCGGGCGTTTGATCCGCAATCCGGGCGGATTATGATTGATGGGCA
>CAZGKS010000258.1:0-2778 GCA_964526275.1 uncultured Methylobacterium sp.
GCGCAATACCGGGCGGGTCCAGCCCTCGATGCGCGCCAGATGCGCCAAACCGGCCAGACAGTCGAGCGTGGCCATGGCCTCGGCGCTCCCACGGATGGCGGTATCCTGGCTCAAAATTTCCGCCGAAAACAGCGAGAAATGCAGCATTTCACGCTCCAGCGCGCGCGTGCTAGCCTCCGCGATGCGGTTTTCGAGCGAGGAGAGCGCCTCGCTGGAAAACCGCATCGTGCCCGCCATGGTCTGGCGATGGACAAAATTTTGGACCAAAGGTGGCTGCAGAAATTTTTCGCCTGCGCTTTGCGGAACCTCGATGAAATAGCCCAATTGAAAATTGTGCTTTATTTTTAATAGCTTTACGCCTGTCTGTTCGGCATAGTCGTTTTGCAGTCTGGCCACAATCGCGCGCGCATTCGTCCCAAGGGTACGCAATTCATCCAGGATGGGGTCAAAGCCTTCGCAGATAAACCCGCCATCGCGCTTGTTGACCGGCAGGTCTTCGGCCATTGCCGCGCATAGTTTGTGCCCCAACGCTGCCGGGGCAGCAAGGAGCGCATCGGAAATTTCCTGCAAGGCGGGCACAGCGGGCAGGGGGTGCAGCAAGGCCGCCAGTTTTTCAGCGGCGACCAGCCCCTGCCCGATGGCGAGCAGATCGCGCGCGCTGGCCCTATCAAGCGCCAGCCGCCCCAGCGCGCGCGGCATATCGGGGGCGCGGCGCAACGCTTCGCGTACCGCTATCAGCGCTTCGGGGGCTGCGAAAAAGGTTTCGATCCCCACTTGCCGCGCCGTGATTCGCTCCAGATCGGTCAGGGGGGCGGCGAGCCATTGGGCAAGGCTGCGCGCCCCTGCGGCGGTCAAGGTTTCATCGATCAGCGCCAGAAGAGCCCCCTCGCGCGCGCCGGACAGCGTGCGGGTCAGCTCCAGATTGGCGCGGGTTGCGGCATCCATGAGCATGAACGCCCCTTCCATCCGCCGCTTGGGCGGGGCCAGCCGCACCTTGGCGTTAAGTTGGGTGCGGCCAAGATAGGCGATCAAGGCCCCTGCGGCCGATAATTCAGCGGGGGTGAACGCGCCAAACGCCTCCAGCGTTGCCACGCCGTAATACTCCGCAATCCGCGTTTTTGCGGAGGCGGGGTCGAACCCTTCGCGCGCCAGCCGCGTGATCGGCACGCCAAGCGCGCGCAAGGGCGGGCCCAAGGTGGCATCTTCGCGGATCGCATCGGGGATCAGCATTTCGGCGGGGTCATGCCGGGCGATCTCGCCGATCAGATCTTGCGCGCGCGCACTGGCCAGGCGAAATTCGCCGGTGGAAATATCGATCGCTGCCAGCGCGTATTCGGGGCCGGCTTCGCTGGTTTTCTGGCGGCCGATCGCCAATAATGTATTGGGGCGTTTGGCTTCGAGCAGGCCGTCTTCGGTCAATGTGCCGGGGGTGACAATGCGCACGACCTCGCGCTTGACCACCGCCTTGGCGCCGCGTTTACGCGCTTCGGCGGGGTCTTCCATTTGCTCGCATACCGCAACGCGGAAGCCTGCGCTCACCAATTTGTGCAAATAGCCTTCGGAGCGCACTTCCGGCACGCCGCACATCGGGATTTCCGCGCCCTGATGCTTGCCGCGCTTGGTGAGCACAATCCCGAGCGTCTGGGAGGCGATTTCGGCATCCTCGAAAAACAGCTCGTAAAAATCGCCCATGCGATAAAACAGCAGGCAATCCGGGTGTTGGGCCTTGATGGTCAGAAATTGCGCCATGGAGGGGGTCGCCCCGTCTAGAGCCATGGAGGGGGTCGCCCCGTCTAGAGCCGTGTCGGCGCGGGGCGGATCCATTGCCGCAGGCAAGGCGGCCGCTTGCTTGGCTATTTGGGGCTTGAGATGGGTTGCTGCTTGCCCGTATGGCTCATCGCTTTGCGCCATCTTGCGCTCAAGCTCAATAAAGCCCGCCGGGTTGGGCAGCGGTTCCGCCTCCCTCAACCCCGGCGCTGGCAGAAGGCACGTATTCCGGCGGGCCCGTATTGGGTTTGAAGGCTTCCAAAAAGCCCGAATTGCTGCGCTGCCCGGAAGCATGATCCACGCGGATGAATTTCATGCCGGTCGGGACCCGGAAGGTGAGCGCAGGCTTGCCGGTCAACGCCTCCTTCATGAAAGCGCCGAAAACAGGGGCGGCATATTGCCCGGCGGTTGCCGAAGTGCCCAGCGAACGGGGTTTATCGTAGCCCAGATACACCCCCACCGCCAGTTCAGGCGAGAAGCCCACAAACCAGACATCCTTGGCA
Organism: uncultured Methylobacterium sp.; assembly: GCA_964526275.1. Taxonomy (GTDB): domain Bacteria; phylum Pseudomonadota; class Alphaproteobacteria; order Rhizobiales; family Beijerinckiaceae; genus Rhabdaerophilum. The sequence goes on from CAZGKS010000258.1 coordinate 2,271, forward strand.
TCGTTGGTGGTACCGGTTTTGCCCGCAAGGCGCGGCGCGGCATCGGTACCGCCCAGAGCCCGATCGAGCGGCTTCAAGCTACCGGCGGTGCCGCGCTGGATAACCCCGCTCATGATCGAGACCATCTGATAGGCGGACATGGGGTCGATCACCCGCTCGCGTTTATCGACAAGGCGCGGTTCTTCCTGCTCGTCCCAACCTTCGGCGCGGCAGGTTGAGCAAACCCGCTCGTCGTGTTTGAAGATCGTTGTGCCAAACCGGTCCTGAATACGATCAATCAGCGTAGGGCGGATGCGGCGCCCGCCATTGGCCAGCATGGAATAGGCGGCTGTCATGCGCATCACGGTGGTTTCACCCGCCCCCAAAGACATGGCGAGCACGGGGAGCATATCGTCATAGACGCCAAAACGCTTGGCATATTCGGCCACCAGCGGCATGCCAAGATCGCGCGCAAGGCGCACGGTCATGAGGTTCTTGGAGCGCTCGATCCCTTGGCGCAAGGTGCGCG
>CAZGKS010000259.1:0-2758 GCA_964526275.1 uncultured Methylobacterium sp.
TTAACGCAATTCCGGACGCGAAACCGGTTCCAACGATCGCTGGAATTGCTCTAGCCATAGAAGCTCTATACCCTCGCATGTTACCTGAAAAAACGTAAGCTTGTAAATTGTGCGGCCTGAAGCAAGCCTTCCGCCGCCTTGCCTGCCCCAACTGCCCGGACAAGATTTTCTAGCTTTGTGTGCTCTTGCAGATCGATCTCCGTCTCTCCCCCCGCAGCGGCTGTGAGCGGGCGTGCCGCTTGGGAAATGGGCGGAACATAGCCGTTTTCCTGGACGGGGTCCAAGGTTCGGATGGCCGCGCGAAACACCTTCAGGCTTTCAATAATCTGCTCTGTTGTTTCCCAGGCCGGAATGGGAGCGCCAGATCGATCCCCTATACCCTCCAACCATGCCTCGACAAACGGTGTCATATGCGGGAACAGGGCGATGAAAGCGGGCAGATCGCCACGCAACCGTTGCAGCAAGCTTTCGGCTTGCCCCGCATACGCCTTGCGTTGCTCTGGGGAGGCCCGCAGCGCTTCCTCCGCCAAGGTCGATAAGACACTTAGAAGCACGCGCTGTTGGGCTTTTACCAACCGCGAATCATCGAATGGGGAGACCTCCCCGCGATCGGTGGCAAAACGAGATGCGGTCATGAGGGATCTCCACAGCTTATGTATATTTATGGTTGCAATTTACTACCCTAGGGTTTACTTAGGCGAAATTACATGATTTGAAAAGGGATCATTTTATAATTTTTTTAAGCTGAAAATAAAATCTTTCTACGTATACAATCACAAAACTCAAAAGATCGTTAGAAAGAAGGAGACCTAAAATGTTAACGAAGAAAGAAATTGAAGTCCTAGAAATGTTGTTAAATACCTTGTTCTTAACAAAAATTCATTTAAACAGTAACGAAACATCCGTTGCTACGTCTATAATTTCGATCCTGATTATGGAAATTGAAGATTTGTTGTCAGAAGAAATTGAACAACACTCTGTCCAACATGCAAAATGACGGTGTAACCGAAATTATAAATACAACCTTTGATTGCAAATTAAATTAACCTTCATGGCATCCAGTGCGTTGATCGCGTAAAATTTTGGACCCTGATAGCGCGATTTCATGCGTGCATGGGTATCTAATTCATATTTATATCGATTTTAAAATGGCCCGCAGGGTGGCCTTCCGCCAAAGGCGCATTTCAGGCCTTATCTGCACAACCTTGCGCCGCAGATTTTAAAATTTTTGCCGCTTACGAAGCAAAAAATTCACGCTTTGTCAGAATGTTAACAGCATATTAACCATAAAAGACAAAACCTGCTTACCGCTGTTCATGTTGAACAGCGTGGTGCGGGTGATTCTAGGTCGGATAAAACCGGGGTAACGGAGCCAGATATGGCACAGGCATTGCCGCTGAGCATGCGGGGACTTGACCCAGATATTAAAGAACAGGTGCTCGAAGCGGCTGAACGCTCTGGCATGACTGCTCGCGAATGGCTGAATGAATTTCTTGCTGAAGCCCTCGACGCAGAACAGGAAGCCGAGCGCGAAATGCGCGCTGAGCGCCGTGGCGCACGCCTGGGGCGGCGCAGCGATTCTCGGGTCGACCGCCGCTATGAAGCCTTGCAGGACCGGCTGGAGCGTTTCAACCGGGAACAATTCAGGGATACCAGCCGCAATGGCGGCTACCGCACCCGCAAAGAAGGGCAAGACACCGACAAGATCGAAGCGCTGATCGAAACGGCGCTTACGGCTATGGAGCGCTTTGAGACCCAACGCCCGGCGGAAGCAGACCCCGTCGCGGCCTCCTTGCAAGCGCTGGAGCGCAAAATCGACCAAATCAGCCGGCAAAATAATCCGGAGCAGGATATCCGGGCGATGCGCCCTGCTACGCCTTCCAATACCTTCATCGGCCATAATGCAGGCGCAACCATGTCTGTGCCGCCCCCGGTTTATACCGCGCCAGCTTCTCCCCCTCCCCAAGCGGATACCACCCCCGCCCCCCCCCCCCCCGGTTACCCCGCCCCCGCCCCTTTCCGGCTATGACGCCCTGGTGGCGCAAAATCTGGCCGATATTGAAACCCGGCGTCGGCAACTCGATCCGGCGGGCAAAGATCTCCCGGCCAGAACCCCGGGAGGGCGGCCTGCCATGCCGTTTCAGCGGCCTGCAGACCCTCCACAACGCTCTGCGCAGGGCCCGGCTAGTCTGGATAATCCTGCCGGGATGAGTGAGAGTTCTGAAACGCGCCACCTCTCCGCCATGTTCAACCAGCTCAAGGAGCTGACCAGCCGGATCGACGATATGCGGACCCGCCCTATCGGCGAGCCCTCAGCGATCAAGGGGCAACTCGATGATTTAAGCCGCCGGATTGACCAATGGCGGGACCAGCCCAAAGATGAGATTTCCAATCTGCGGGCGGATCTGGCGCGCTTATCGGCCGCGATTGACCAGATTGCCCCGGCGCGGCTGGCGGGCTTGGTCGCGCATGCGGCCAAAACCATGTCCGCTGAAGCCATGCGTGCCCAAACCGAGGGGCTCCCGGAACGCCTTCTGCAACCGATCGAGCGGCTGCAAGAAGAAGTGCGCTTGGTGCTCAAACAAGTTGCCACAGGGCAAGGCAGTGATGGGCTTTCCAAGCAAGTTGCCGTGCTGACGGCCAAACTGGATGGCCTGTCCAAAACCGCGCCAGAAAGCGGAAAGATCGAAGAAGTCTTGCGCGAAACGGAAGCGATCCGCGCGCTCGTGATGCAATCCATGCGGGCACAACCCATGGA
>CAZGKS010000260.1:0-545 GCA_964526275.1 uncultured Methylobacterium sp.
AGCTTGCCAGATCCACGCCGTCAAAGGCATCGAGCGCGGCATCGAGCACGGCTAATCCCGCCAGATTGGGGGTGCCGCAAATAAAGCGCTCGATGCCGGTTGCTGGCCGGTAATCGAGATCGAACTTGAACGGCGCCTCATGCCCCAACCACCCTGAAAGGGGGGAGCGCACCTTGTCTTGATGGCGCGGCGCTGCATAGAGGAAGGCAGGGCCACCGGGGCCGCCATTCAAGTATTTATAGGAACATCCAACCGCAAAATCGACCTTGCAGCCCGCCAGATCGACCGGAAAAGCCCCGGCGGAATGCGCCAGATCCCAGATCACCAACGCGCCAACAGCGTGGGCCTTGGCCGTCAGGGCGGCCATATCGTGGCGGCGTCCTGTGCGGTAATCGACCTCGGTGAGCATGACAATCGCGGTATCGGCGTCAATCGCTTCTGCCACGGCTTCCGGGGTTGCCAGATGCAAACGGTACCCGGCATCTTTGAGCCGGATCAAGCCATCGGCCATATATAAATCGGTGGGGAACTTACCGGTATCCGAT
>CAZGKS010000260.1:555-2757 GCA_964526275.1 uncultured Methylobacterium sp.
TTACGGGGATTGGCCTGCTGCTCAACCAAAGCCAAGGCGGCGCCCAACGCCTTATAGAGGTTGATGGAAGTGGAATCGGCCACCACAACGCTGCCTTGCTCCGCCCCGATCAACCGGGCGATGCGATCCCCCAGCCGGAACGGTATCCGTGTCCATTGATGCACATTCCAGGAGGTGATCAGATCCGGGGCCCATTGGCGGGTGAGCATGGCATGCACGCGCTCGGGGACGGTTTTGACCATGGGCCCCAGCGACTTGCCATCCAGATACAGCATGCCTTCCGGCAGATCGAATAAATCCCGGCGGGCGCGCACAGGATCGGCGGCATCGCGTGCGGTAATTTCGGACGGGGGGGAGAGAGAGAGGTTCACGGGCTATCCATCCTTGTTTTCAAACCGATCGTTCGGGGGGGGAGGGGTGCGTTGGCGGGTTGGTTCAAGCCTTCTTTGGTTCGTGCTGCCCTGCCCCAAGCGGGCGCAAAACGGCCCGCACGGGCGAGGCATCGGCACCCGCAATCGCCAAGGGCAAGGCGATCAAGTCATACGGGCCGGGTGGGGCCGCATGGAGCACCAGACCTTCCAGAATGAGCATGCCCGCACGGTCGATGGCGTGGTGCGCATCGAGCGTTTTAGACGTTGCAGGATCCACCGAAGCGGCATCCGTACCGATAAGATGCACCCCGCGCACGGCCAAGGCTTCCACCAAGGCCACGCTCAACCCTTTGAGCTGATTATCAAACCCGGTTGGGGCATGGTCGTATTGGCGGATGAGAATGCGGGGCCAAAAAGCGGCCGATGGATCCGCTGCGTGTTGCAGGCGTTGCGCTTCCAGAGCGGGCAACACATCCTGCGGGAGAAGCAACGGCCCTTGCGCTGTGCGCGCATCGACCACGTGACACGGGCCGATAAAGCGATCGAGCGGTAGATCTGCGATCGAAGCGCCATCGGCACGATAATGCAGCGGGGCATCGATATGCGAACCGGTATGCGCCGAGAGCGTGAGTTGCGAGACATTGACCACGCAATCGGGGCCGATTTGCGCCACGCGCCGGACATCAAACGGGGTATCGCCCGGCCAGTTCGGCATGCCGTTATGGAACAAGGGCGAAATATCGATCCACATCGCGGCCTCCTTGCTGATAGCGGCCATGCTTGTCTTGGAAACCGGTGCGGTTGAAGGAACCCAAACGGTGCCTTGTCTTTTTGTTTTGCCTTGTCTTTTTGTTTTATTGCATGTTGCGGCGCAAAACCGGCTTCCCCTTCTGCTCCACGGGCTCTGGCGCCCCCGCGCCTGCAAGGATACCGGCCTTCCTGCCGAATTTCTTTAGCAGATTGTGTTCCGGATCCACGTGTTTCCGGGCAAGCTTCTGGCAAAAAGCTCCCGAACATGCTGCAAGAAAAATGTATTTTTTACAAGATATATTTTTATTTGCGCTGGCCCTGGCTACTATTGCGCCTATTGCCCTGTTGTTTTTGACCTATCCTGCCTGGCTGTATGGATATTTCAGGGCGGTTTTTCGCCCTACCATGACCAAAGGAGGCACAATGGGGCCCTATATGCGCTATCCTCCGTCAAAACCCTAAACGCGGCACACCATGGTATGGCAAGGAGGCAGCGCACAAATACAGGCGCCCATACGCAAAAGGCGAGCGCCAAGCGCTCGCCTTTTATTATTTCGATTAAATCCCCAAATTCCCACTCTCGGGATGTTGGGGATCAGAATGGGCGTGCAACTCCAGAAGATTTTTACGAAATCTTCCAAATATGGCCTTAGATGCTCGAAGCGATCTGGCTAAAGCGCGAGGTCAGCTTGCTGCCAACAGAGCTCATTGCGCCCATAGCTGCCACGCTGATCAGTGCTGCGATGAGGCCGTATTCGATAGCGGTTGCGCCGGATTCGTCTTTGAAGAAACGGTAAAGATTAGACATGAGCTGCTCCTGTTACTCTATTGGTGGTTGACCTCGAAGAACGCACCTGTTTGCCTCCCTCGAACATTAGCAACGATAGCGATTAAATGTTGATCATGCGTTAATTTTGCATCTTAGACTCACCTTAAATTTATTAAGGTTAATAAAATTTAACTTACAATAGATATATTTTAATTCATTTTACTGAAATATATAGAGAATTAAATTCTTCACCTGTTTTATTTAATGCAATTTTTATACATTTCTGGCATTTTTTGTCGCGAATTCCTGCAA
>CAZGKS010000261.1:0-455 GCA_964526275.1 uncultured Methylobacterium sp.
CGGCAAATCGACCCTGCTGCGCATGCTGGCCGGGCTTGAAAACATTTCCGAAGGCGAGATCCGTATCGGCGAGCGGGTTATCAACCATGTGCCGCCCAAAGACCGCGACATTGCCATGGTCTTTCAAAATTATGCGCTCTATCCGCATATGACGGTGGGAGAAAACATGGCGTTTTCGCTCAAATTGCGCGGGGAGGATGCCGCGACAATCCAAACCCGGCTCAAGCCTGCGGCGCATATTCTCGGCCTGACCAATCTGCTCGACCGTTACCCGCGCCAGCTTTCGGGCGGACAGCGCCAGCGTGTTGCCATGGGGCGGGCGATTGTGCGCGATCCGCAGGTGTTTTTGTTCGATGAACCGCTCTCCAACCTCGATGCCAAGCTGCGCGTTTCGATGCGGGCGGAAATCAAGGAGCTGCACCAAAGGCTCAAAACCACCACGGTTTATGTCACCC
>CAZGKS010000261.1:465-2754 GCA_964526275.1 uncultured Methylobacterium sp.
GATCGAAGCGATGACCATGGCCGATAAAATCGTGGTGATGCATGATGGGCTGGTCGAGCAGATCGGCGCACCGCTCGATCTGTATGACCGCCCCGACAACCTGTTCGTGGCGGGATTTATTGGCTCCCCGGCCATGAATTTTATCAAAGGGCGGCTGGATACCACCGATGCTACCCGGTTCATCACGGCGGGCGGCGTGGCCTTGCCCGCACCCAACGCCCCCGAAAACGCGAGGGGCAAGGATCTGGTTTACGGCGTACGGCCGGAACATTTTCAGCTTGCGGGCTCAGATGGCTTGGCCGCCCGCGTGATTGTGGTGGAGCCCACGGGATCGGAAACGCAGGTTGTGCTGGATCTGGGTGGGCAGGAGGTGATTGCCATCTTCCGCGACCGGATTGCCGCAAAACCCGGTGAAACGCTGTTTTTAACCATCGAAACCGGCAAAACGCATCTGTTTGATGCGGTGAGCGAACAGCGCCTGTAACCCTATAATGCCAATGGCCTTTGATGCGGACGCATACGGCCATTGAAGGGAACAAAACTATCTTATTTTATAATAGGATACGATAGTTTCGTGACGAAGACCAAAGAGTCCTTTTCAAGGACCTTTGGTATAACGCCTCAAACGCCAGCAGGCCTCGCGGGAGGCGGCAGGCGATCCAGATTTCCCGCATCCAACGGAGGAACCTTATGAGCATTAATCGTCGTGATCTTCTTAGCCATACGGCCGGACTTGTCGGCGCCAGCACCCTGGGCGGGCTGCTTGGCAGCGTGCCGGGCACCGCTTTCGCACAGGCCGCCGAACCGCAATACAAGCCAGAGGCCGGTGCCTCGTTGCGCGTGCTGCGCTGGGCACCGTTTGTAAAGGGCGATGAAGAAGCCTGGCTCGCCAATACCAAGAAATTCACCGAGAAAACCGGGGTCGAGGTCAAGATCGACAAGGAAAGCTGGGAGGATATCCGCCCCAAAGCGGCGGTTGCGGCCAATGTCGGCTCCGGGCCGGATATCATGCTGGTCTGGTTCGATGATCCGCAGCAATATCCTGAAAAACTGATGGATATGACCCCGCTGGCCAATTATCTCGGCACTAAATATGGCGGCTGGTATTCAGGGCTGGAAGGCTATGCCAAGCGCGATGGCAAATTCATCGCCCTGCCTTTGGCCGCGATCGGCAATGCGATCTTGTACCGTGACAGCCATATGAAAGCGGCTGGGTTTTCAACCTTCCCGAAAGATACCAAGGGCTTCCTGGAATTGTGCAAGGCCATGCAGGCCAAAGGCACCCCCGCAGGCTTTGCGCATGGCAAGGCGGTTGGCGATGGCAATAACTACGCCCATTGGCTGCTCTGGAGCCATGGCGGCCAGATGGTCGATAAAGCGGGCAAGGTAACGGTCAATAGCCCGGAAACCGTGGCAGCGCTCAATTACGCCAAGGAATTGTATAAAACCTTCATTCCGGGCACGGAAAGCTGGCTCGATATTAACAACAACCGCGCGTTCCTGGCGGGGCAGGTCTCGCTGACCGCCAATGGCGTCTCGCTGTATTATGGCGCCAAAAACGACCCGAAACTGGCGGAAATGACCGCTGATCTGCGCTCGACCGCCTTTCCGGTGGGGCCAAGCGGCAAGGCCGTGGAACTGCACCAGACCACCTCCACCATTATCTTCAAGCATACCAAATTCCCGCAGGCCGCGCAGGCCTATCTCAAATTCATGTATGAGGCGGAGCAGATGAACGCCTGGCTGCAAGGCTCTTCCGCCTATTGCTGCCAGCCGCTCAAAGCCTTTGCCAATAACCCGGTCTGGACCGCAGACCCGATCCACAAACCCTATGCCACCGCCTCTGAAACCTTGCGGCCGAATGGGTTTGACGGCCCGCTCGGCTATGCCTCGGCGGCGGTGATGGCCGATTATGTGGTGGTCGATATGTTTGCCGAAGCCGTGACCGGCCAGCGCACGCCCGAAGAAGCCGCAAAACGCGCCGAACAGCGCGCCTTGCGCTATTACCGCGTGTAAAAGCGCGTTTTCAGCGCGCGCAAAGCGGCATAATTTGCGCCGGGGGCTTTGATTTGGCTCCCGGCGCGAACGGGCTTTATGTTTGAAGGCAAAAAGAATTGCCCAAAACGACGTGCTTCAAGGCATGACGTGTTTCCAAGAACGACGTGCTTCAAGGCACGATAAACCATGCTCTGACGGGCACTTTGATGATGCGGAGCCGTATTGATGCAGGCACATTCCTCTAGCCCCTCTGCTACTAGGCCCCCTACTCCCAAGCCTCCTGCTCCCAAG
>CAZGKS010000262.1:0-2733 GCA_964526275.1 uncultured Methylobacterium sp.
GGCTGCACCCTTCGGAGATCGCCCAGATTGCCGGCAGGGCGGGTAGAGCCTTCGAGGATGGCACATTTGGCACCACGGGGACATGCCCGGCTTTTTCGCCGGAACAGGTTGAATCGCTCGAAAATCACCGTTTTGATCCGCTAAGCGTGGCGCAATGGCGACATTCGGCGCTGGATTTTTCAACCCCCGAACGCTTGGTGCAAACCCTCAACCGTGCACCGGGTCAGCCCGAATTGACCCGTGTTCGCCAAAACGAAGATGAGGAAACGCTGAATATTTTGCTCGCCCGCCCCGGCATTCGCGCATTGGCCGATAGCGAGACGCGGATCAAGCTGCTATGGGATGTGTGCCAATTGCCCGATTATCGCAAGGTTTCACCGCATTTACACGCGGATCTTGCCGGGCAGATCTATGAAAATATCGTCCGCAAGGGTAGTATCGACGAAATATGGTTTGCGCGCGAGGCCAAACGCGCGGAACGGCTGGAAGGGGATCTCGATTCGCTCACCTTCAGGCTGGCTCAAATCCGTACGCTCGCGTATTGTGCGAACCGTGCAGAATGGATGGCGCACGCAATGCATTGGCAGATCGCCATGCGCGCGCTAGAGGATAAACTTTCCGATGCGCTGCACGAGAAGCTCACAGAGCGTTTCGTGGCACGGCGAAGCTCGGTGTTGATGCGGCGGCTGAAAGAGAACGTGATGCTTGCAACCGAAATCAAACCCACCGGCGAGGTGGTGGTCGAAGGTCAAACGATCGGGCGGATCGAGGGGTTTCGATTTTCTCCCGACCCTACGGCAGGGGCAGAAGAGGCGCGAACCTTGCGCGCGGCTGCAACCAAAGCGCTGGAAGGCGAGATGGAATTGCGGGCAACCCGCCTTTCTACCGCGCCCGATACCCAGTTAACGCTCTCGCTCGATGGGCTGTTGCGCTATCAGGGCGAACCTGTTGCTGTTTTGCAGGCAGGGGCGGATATTCTGGAGCCGCGCTTGCTGTTGCTGGCAGAGGACGGGCTTTCGCCCATGCATCGCGATATGGCTGAAATGCGTCTGGCGATATGGCTCAAGGCGCATATCAACCGCTTGCTTGGGCCGTTGTTTCTGCTCAAATCGGGCGAGGGGCTAGAGGGCTTGGCGCGCGGGATCGCTTTCCGGCTTGCGGAAGGGCTTGGCGTTATTGACCGCTCGGATGTCGCCTCGGACATGAAAACCCTGCCGCAGGAAGGCCGTGCCGCCTTGCGCAAATTGGGGGTGCGCTTTGGCGCGCTGTCCATTTTTATCCCGCTCCTGCTCAAGCCCGGCGCGCGCAGCTTGGCCACCCAGCTTTATGCCTTGCAAAAGAGCAACGAGTCGCAGGCGCTTGACCCACAAAGCCTCAAGGATGTCGCGCATCTGGCCTTTTCCGGCCGGACATCGATTGCCCATGACCCAGCCATTGCAGCCGATTTCTATCGCATTGCCGGGTTCCGTATTGCCGGGCCGCGGGCGGTGCGGGTGGATATTCTCGAACGCCTTGCCGATCTCATCCGCGCAGCGATCAGCTATCGCCCCGGCGAGAGCATCGGCAACGTGCCGCCCGGCGCGGCAGATGGCGATAGCTTTGTCATTACCGGCGATATGACCTCGATCGTCGGTTGCGCGGGCGCTGAATTTGCCGATGTTCTGCGCGCGATGGGCTATCGCAGCCAGACCCGCAAGGGTCCGGCGATTACCGTTGCGCTCAAAACCGCGCCGGTTGCTTCGACTGCGCCGATTGCGGGGCCCCAAGATCTGGCCGCCGCTACCCCGGCAGGCCCGGATAACGGGGTTGAAGCGCCGCCAGAGACCACACCGCCAGAGGTGCAACAAATTGCGCCCGCTGAGGCCGCAGCCATGGAGCAAACCCTGCCGGTATCGGCAGAACCCGGCACCGGGGAACACCCCTCTGGAGATACCCCCGCGCCCCCCGTGCTTGCGGCAGAAACCCCTGCTGTGCAGACCCCAGAGGCCTCGGAAATAGAGACTTCGGAAATTCCGGAAACAGAAGCCTTGCCGCCAGCCGTATCGGAGGAGGTTACAGACCTCTCTGCCGTGCCAGAAGGCGCAAGCGAAGCACAAACCGCAACCGCCGCTCCCGATGCGGGGGAAGCGCCTGCCGAACCCGCAGAAATCGAAATCTGGCGCGTTGCGCGCCCGGATCGCCCCAAGCGCGATTATACGCGCGAGGGTGCAAAGCCGCGCGAAGGGCACAGGGGGCCACGCGCAGAGGCGCCGAATGCGGAAGGCCAGAAACGCGAGGGAGCGCCCCCCTCAAATCGCGAGCGTAAACCGTTTTTCCGCAAGCCGGAAGGCGTACCGCGCCCGGCAATGGCGCAAGCTGGGGAGGGGGTGGCTCCAAACAACAGGGCGGCCCCTGCGGGAGAAAACGCGCCCGCCAAACAACCTTCCCCCAAACGCGCGGGGGCACCTGGCGGGGCTTTTGGTAAAACCGGAGCGCCAGGGGGAGGTTTCGGCGGTGGTTTCGGCGGAGGTTTTGGCAAATCGGGCGGTGGTTCCGAAGGGCGCGGCGAGGGTGGCCGCCGCGAAAAACCGCGCGATTTCAATAAACGGGATGCCAAAGGCGGCGGCAAAGGTGAGGATCGCCGCTTGTTTGCCTCTTCCGGACCAGAAAAAACATCTTCCGGACCAGACCCCGATTCGCCTTTCGCCATGTTGCTGGCGCTCAACGCGCAAATGGAAGGCAAGACCTGAACGA
>CAZGKS010000263.1:0-2732 GCA_964526275.1 uncultured Methylobacterium sp.
GTATAAAGCGGCGGATGCTCGATCAACCACACGCATTCCCGCGCAACCCCTTCGGCAATGGCGGCGGCACGCGCCTCCATAAAGGCCAAGGCCTCGGCATAAGCGGTCAGCCCTGCGCTCACCCGCCATTCCACCGCGCCCAGCGGATCAGGCCGGGTGCGTAAAAATGAGACGGGCGGATTACCGAGCATTAACGACCTCTTCACCATGTTTGCGCCAAATAGCTGAACCCCTGCTCAAAACCCATTCCCAATGCCTGTTTGGGTTGAGGATATATCAAGCTACGGCGTGAACGAGACTGGAACCATACCCCAACCCGCTTTATGTGAACAGGGTTTTAGTAAAAACGTGCCCCAAGAGATCGTGGAACACTCATGAAATATGATGCCCGCCCGCATATTGTTGATGAAGTATCGGTGGAGATCACCGTGGTGATCGGGCGTGCGCAAATGCCGATCCATAACCTGCTCCGCATGGGGCGCGGCGCGGTGATCAGCCTTGAAACCAACGAGAAGGAAGAGGTCGAGATTCTCGCCAATGACGTCCCGGTCGCTTATGGCCATGTGATCGTGCAGGGCAAGCGTTTGCAAATCGAGGTGACGCGTCTTATCAAAAAGCCGGAAGTCGAACGTAGCGTGCCCCCTGCCAAAGCAGCCTGAACGCCTGCCAGCCGCCGCGCTATGTGCGGGATGCGGGGATAAAACCGCCCTTCGCCCACAAAATTATCGCAAGTGTGGAAATAATCGCCTCACAAGACTTGCCAGCGAGGGAACGCTTTGTTAGATCGTCAGCGCTGGCAACAGCATGCGGTCGTGGCGGAATTGGTAGACGCGCTAGCTTGAGGTGCTAGTGGAGAGATCCGTGGAGGTTCGAGTCCTCTCGTCCGCACCAATCCAAAATCATTTTCTCCAGAAAATTTATATAAAGCTGCAAGCTTGGCAGCGGCACTCAAGGCCGGAATTACCGGCCTAAAAAGGCGGCAAAGGCCGCGCGGGCCTCCTTGGAGGCAAGGCGTTGCGAAAATAACGTTGCCTCCTGTTCCATACGCACCAGAATATCCTCGGCGGAACCACGCAGCAAGGCGCGCGATTGCAGCAAAGCTTCCCGCGGCTGGCTGGCAAGCTTGGCGGCAACGCGGTGCACCGTATCGCTGATCGCGGTTTCAGAAACAAGGTGGTTGAGAATGCCGGCCTCCAATGCGCGTTTGGCCGAAAATCTTTCGCCCATCACCAGCAGTTCAAACGCCCGCGCATGCCCCATTACGCGCGGGGCGAGCAGCGAGGACGCCGCCTCCGGAACCAGGCCAAGCTCGACAAACGGGGTTGCAAACACCGAACGCTCCGAGGCGATCACATAATCGCAATGCAGCAGCATCGTGGTGCCCACCCCAATCGCGACCCCATCCACCCCCGCCAGCAAGGGTTTGGTACAGCGCGCCAAGGCCCGCAGAAAATGCAAAACCGGTGCATCGGACAGCCCGGCATGCGCGTGGGTAAGAAAATCCTGAAGGTCATTGCCCGCACAAAAGGCGCCAGGTTGCCCCAAAATTACGATAGCGGCGAGCGTATCATCGCTATCAGCGGCCGTAAGTGCCTGCGCAAGCGCGCTATACATCGCCCCGGTCAATGCGTTTTTTTTGGATGGGCGGTTCAGGGTGAGGGTAAGAACCCCCTCCGCGCGCGCTGAAAGCAGATCACCAGAGGCGTTGGAGGCAGAAGAAAGCTCATGCATTTGGGGACTCCCTATAGGTATGGCCTGTTCAAGACACTCTTGACCCTAAGGCTTGCGGCCGAACGCTTGATCTTAGAGCATAACAGGTTTTGAGAGAAACATATCCTGTGCGGATCTTTTTGTGGAAGGATGCGCCTTTTGCTCTTGATTGTTCCACCAGAAGCAAAAGCGCTTTGCAGCAATTTGCGATCCGATTGAACCGAATCCGCCGCCCCAGCTTTTTGTTCTATCGCAGTTTCACTCTGCTTTGTGTCGTGGACCCTCGGTTCTTTATACGAACCGGGGCCCACTTCGCTTGAAAGGGCTCTTGCCGGGAGCCCGCACGCCGCTCAATAACGATACGTTTCTGGCTTGAAGGGTCCTTGCTGTGCAACGCCGATATAACCCGCCTGCTTTTCAGACAGCGTGGTGAGTTTGGCGCCCACCTTTTCAAGGTGCAACGCGGCCACTTTTTCATCGAGATGTTTGGGCAAGGTATACACCTTGTTGTCGTATTTGGCGTGATGGTTCCACAATTCGATCTGCGCCAAAGTCTGGTTGGAGAACGAGCAGCTCATGACAAAGGAGGGATGCCCGGTCGCATTGCCCAGATTGACCAAGCGCCCTTCCGAGAGCAGGATGATCCGCTTGCCATCGGGAAACTCGATTTCATCAACCTGCGGTTTCACATTGTCCCATTTGAAGTTTTTAAGGCCATAAATCTGGATTTCGCTGTCAAAATGGCCGATATTGCACACGATCGCGCGGTGTTTCATGGCGCGCATATGCTCCACCGTGATCACATCGACATTCCCGGTCGCGGTGACAAAAATATCGGCGCGCGGGGCTGCATCGTCCATGGTGGTGACTTCATACCCTTCCATCGCGGCCTGAAGCGCGCAAATCGGGTCGATTTCCGCCACCAGCACGCGGCACCCGGCTTGCCGGAGCGAAGCGGCCGAACCTTTGCCGACATCGCCATAGCCGCAGACCATGGCAACCTTGCCGGCCATCATCACATC
>CAZGKS010000264.1:0-2725 GCA_964526275.1 uncultured Methylobacterium sp.
GTGTTGGGCTGCCTCGTATTTGGGGGGCTCGTCGTGCTTGGGCGTCTCGTGTTTGGCGGCCATCTCGCCCTTGGCGGGGGAGTGTGAAGGGGGGGCGGATGGGGTATGCACGGGCAGAAACTCCTATGGTGCTCTCAAGCCGCAAGCAAACAGCGCAATAAAATAACATATACGTGGAATTATAGAGGAATTACCTTTTGCCCGAGTTTGTATTCTGCGCGATCAACGGCGCTATCCGGTATCGCCAGAGCCTTCCGGCAACACGACGGCGATACGTTTAAGGCGCCGCGAATCGGCGGCCAGCACCACAAAACGCACCCCCTCCATGCCCTCAATCTCGGCGCCCATTGCTGGGACGGACCCTTCCAAAGCGCTGATATACCCACCGATTGTGCTGATTTCGTGTTCTTCGCCCAAGGGCTCAAAAACAAGATGGGTCAGATCACTTACCAGAGCCAGCTCCGCCTGCGCATTGATCTCCAACCGGTGCGGATTGCGCCAGAAAACATGCGGGTCTTCTGCTTCGTCGTGCTCATCTTCGATTTGCCCGAGGATCATTTCCGCCAGATCTTCATGCGAGACCAGGCCATCGGTCGCGCCATATTCATCGATCACCAGCGCCATATGGATATGTTTGGCCTGCATTTCCGCCATTAATTCGAGCGCGCGCTTGCCGCCGGGCGAAAACAGCACCGGGCGCACCAATTTGCTGTCTGCCAGCCGAAGATCCGGGGCCAAATGTTCAAGGCTTGCAAACATATCCCGCAGATGGATCATGCCCTTCGCATCATCGAGGGTTTCGCCGTAAACAGGCAGGCGCGAATGCCCGGCTTCCGCAAAAATCTGCTTGAGCCGGGTGATGGTTGTCGTTTCCGCCACCGCAATGATCGCCCCCCGCGGGATCATGACATCCTGCACGCGGCGATCTCTGGCGGCGAGAAGGTTGCGCAAAATACGTTTTTCTTCAGCAGAAAAGCCATCATCGAGCGGCGGATTGGCCGCCTCAAGCGCATCTTGCAAATCCTCGCGCATGGAGGCAGCGGGTTTCATACCTAATACGTTTAAGGCGCGGTCAAGCCACGTATCCTGGGTATCGCGACGCGGTGAATCAGTGCTCATGCGGTCATCATATCCGTTAATCGAGCCGGAAATGCACGCCTTGTTGCAAACAAGGTCTTATCGTGTGGCATGGGGGGCCCCTTGTGGCGCGCAGGAAAGATCTGTTCCATGCACATTATCGTTATATTGTAACGTATTTATTGTCGTTTCTGCATCGGAATACGGATCTGGAAATCCCAAAGCAGAGAGAATAATGCGCTCCTCGTTCTCCATGTTTTCGGCATCCTGCTCGCTCGTTTCGTGGTCGCGCCCGAGCAAATGGAGCACACCATGCACAACCAGATGCGATAAATGCGCCGCTAGGGATTTCCCCTCCGCTTGCGCCTCAGCGGCGGTGGTCTCAAAGGCAATCGCCAGATCCCCCAAGGGCGCGGGCGGCGCGGGGGGGCGCGGCGATTTAGGCGTTGAAGCGTTTGTAGGGGCAGATTTTGGCGGAGGAAGTGCCGGGAAAGAGAGCACATTGGTCGGGGTGTTCTTGCCGCGAAACTGCGCGTTGAGCGCCTTTATACGGGCATCATCGGTGAGCAAAAGGCAGAGGGGCGCGGGCGGGGTGCGGGTGAACGCGAAGGTTTCGGCAACCGCCCGCAAGATCAGGGCTTCCAAAGCTGCTTCCGAAAGGGAACCATCATTTTGCACCCACAGCGGCGAATCAATTACCAGATCGAGATCTTCCATTGCGTGTGTATCCATGGGTTATGCTCCAACCTTGCGCGGCGCGGGCGCGGCAGCGGGCGCAGCGTTGGGGGCCTGCACGCTTGCGCCTTCATAGGCTGCAACGATCCGGCGGACTAGATCATGGCGCACCACATGCTGATGCGAAAAGCGGATATGGCCGATACCGTCTACCCCGGCGAGCAGCTTTATGGCTTCTGAAAAGCCGGAAACCTGCCCCGGTGGCAGATCAATCTGGGTTGGGTCGCCGGTCACGATCATGCGCGAGCCCTCGCCAAGCCGCGTGAGAAACATTTTCATCTGCATCGAGGAGGCATTTTGCGCTTCATCCAGCAAGACCAGTGCGCGCGAGAGCGTTCGCCCGCGCATGAAAGCGAGCGGCGCCACCTCGATCAGCCCGGTTTGCAGCGCGCGCTCAACCAGGCGGCCATCCATGAAATCATAAAGCGCATCGTAAATGGGGCGCAGATAGGGATCAACCTTATCGCGCATATCGCCGGGCAAAAACCCGATCTTCTCGCCAGCCTCCACGGCGGGGCGGGATAAAATCAGCCGTTCGACGACCCCTTGTTCGAGCAAATGCACGGCATGCCCAACCGCCAGCCACGTTTTGCCGGTCCCGGCGGGGCCTTCAGCAAAAACCAGCTCCTTGCGCGCCAAAAGGCGCAAATACACATCCTGAGCCGCGTTGCGGGCCCG
Source organism: uncultured Methylobacterium sp. (assembly GCA_964526275.1). Taxonomy (GTDB): domain Bacteria; phylum Pseudomonadota; class Alphaproteobacteria; order Rhizobiales; family Beijerinckiaceae; genus Rhabdaerophilum. Next base: position 2,491 of record CAZGKS010000264.1, read on the forward strand.
GGTTGCGCCGCGTTTGCGGGTGAGGATATCCTCAAAGCCGCGCGCAGGCTCCTGCGGGTTGGCTTCACGCGGTTTGGAGCTGCGCCTTGACTCCTGCGCAGCGGAACCACGCGCGGGGGAATCACCCAGAGAAGAAACGCCCGAAGAGGAATCGCGCGGGGGCAAATCGCGTGCAGCAAGCGCATTTGGCAAGGGCGGCTCAAGGGGCTGGGGGTACCCATGGGCAAGGGGGGGG
>CAZGKS010000265.1:0-2671 GCA_964526275.1 uncultured Methylobacterium sp.
CACATCGAGCCCCAGGGTTTCCCAATCCTCGATCGCCAGTTCTACGCCGATATGGCGCGCAATGGCATTGATATGGATGGGGGCATTGGTCGAGCCGCCAATGGCGGAATTGACGCGGATGGTATTCTCGAAAGCCTGCCGGGTGAGAATATCAGAGGGTTTCAAATCTTCCCACACCATTTCAACAATGCGCTTGCCGGTCTCATAGGCAATTTGCCCACGCTCCCGATAAGGGGCGGGAATGGCCGCACAGCCCGGCAGCGACATGCCGAGCGCTTCAGCCAGGCTGTTCATGGTCGTGGCCGTGCCCATGGTGTTGCAATACCCGGCAGAGGGGGCCGAAGACGCCACCAGCTCAATGAATTTGTCGTAATCGATCTTGCCTTCGGCCAGCAATTCGCGCGCTTTCCACACCACCGTGCCCGACCCCGTGCGCTCGCCCTTGAACCAGCCATTGAGCATCGGCCCGCCCGAAAGCACAATCGCGGGTAGGTTGACGGTCGCGGCCGCCATCAGGCAAGCGGGAGTGGTTTTATCGCAGCCGGTGGTCAGCACAACGCCATCGAGCGGATAACCATAGAGCACTTCCACCAACCCCAGATACGCCAGGTTGCGGTCCAGCGAAGCGGTGGGGCGCTTGCCGGTCTCTTGAATGGGATGCACCGGAAACTCGATCGCCACCCCGCCCGCCTCGCGGATGCCCTCGCGCACGCGCTGCGCCAGCTCCAGATGCGGCCGGTTGCAGGGGGAAAGGTCCGAGCCGGTCTGCGCGATGCCGATAATCGGTTTGCCCGATTGCAATTCGTGCCGGGTCAAGCCGTAATTGAGATAACGCTCCAGATAGAGCGCGGTCATATCCGGGTTGGCGGGGTTATCGAACCACGCTTTGGAGCGCAAATCCTGCGGTTGGATGCGGCGGGGCATGGTTTATCCTTTTTCGTGAAAACGGGCGGGGGCGAATGCTTGTGTGAATACTTTTAATAAACCTTGGGCGAAGGTTTGGCGTTGGAGCCCGGCGCGCGGGATGCACGCGAAGCAACCGCTTTATGGTAGCGATAACAGACCATTTTGAGCGCCCCGTCAAGGCGCACTTTCACGTCGATCCTCAAGGTTTGCGGCGCGCCTGTTCAGAGCGGGTTTTGATCGGATGGATCGAGATCGCGCCAGCCTTACGCGCTCTCCCGCTTGGTCAGGTGAAACCCCAGATCAATGCAGGTGCGCTCGGGCGCTTGCCCCTCGATCTGGCGCAGCAACAGATGCGCCGCCTGAAACCCGATCTCATAGCGCGGCGTGGTCACGCTGGTAATGCTTGGCACGCAATATTGCGCAAAGGGCAGATCGTTGAAGCCGATAATGCCCAAGCGTTCGGGCACGGCCAGGCCGCGCCTTTGCGCCTCGAACAACGCCCCCAGCGCCACGTCATCATTGCAGCAAAACACGACATCGCATTCAGGATACGCGCCGAGCAGGCGTGCGAGCAATTGCCCCCCAAGCGCCACGGAGGACGGGATGGGGGTCAAAATTTCCACGAACCGCGAATGCCCAGCCGCTTCAAGCGCATTCTGGAACCCCTCGCGCCGTTTCATTGTGCGCGGATCAAGCTGCGCCGCCAGCAAGGCCGGGCGTTGGTAGCCGCGCTCCAAAACGTAACGCCCCACGGCCTTGCCTGCCTCGAATTGCGAAAATCCGACCGAAAAAGCGGCAGGGTCTGGCGCCAGATCCATCATTTGCACCAAAGGCACGTGGGAGCGCGCAAAGCTTTCTTGCACATCCTTGTGGAGTTCAATTCCCGTGATCAGCACGCCGTCAATGGCCCGCGCCAGATGCGTAGACAGCAACTGCCGCTCCAGATCCGCCGAATAGAGCGTTTCGCCAATGATGATCTGATAGCCGGCAACCGAAACGCAATCGCGGATGCCCGCCAGCGTTTCCACAAACACCGCATTGGCGATGGAGGGGATAATCACCCCGATAATATTGGAGCGGGCGGAGGCCAGCGTTTGCGCCGCCAAGTTTGGCACATACCCCAAAGTGGCAATGGCCTGCAGCACCCGCGCCCGTAAATCCGCGGTCACCAGCGCGGGGTCTTTGAGCGCGCGCGAAACGGTCATCGGGCTCACCTCCGCCAGCCGCGCAACATCCGCAATGGTAGCGCGTCCGGTTGAGCGCTTGCGGGAGCGGGGTAAATTGGGAGGGGAGGACACGCCCACCCCTAACCGCGCCCGACAAACGGCATGGTGGTGGCCATAACGGTTACAAACAGCGCATTGGCTTCAAGCGGCAGATCCGCTTGGTAAAACAAGGTCGCAACCACATTGGCGACATCCATCACCGGCTCAATGGCAACGGAGCCATCGGCCTGCTTGACCCCCTTGGTCATGGCGACCGCCATATCGGTCAGCGCGTTGCCAATATCGATCTGGCACACCGCGATACCGTATTTGCGGCCATCGAGCGCGCCAACGCGCGTAAGCCCGCGCACCCCATGCTTGGTGGCCGCATAAGCCGCCGAATCCGGGCGCGGCACTTCCGAGGAAATCGAGCCATTATTGATAATCCGCCCGCCTTGCGGGGTTTGCGCTTTCATAAGGCGGAAGGCATTCTGCATCACATAAAACGGGCCGGAAAGGTTGGTATCCACCACGCGTCGCCAATCCTCGACCGATAAATC